>CAYNJD010000164.1:0-5284 GCA_964397355.1 uncultured Mycobacterium sp.
GATGGTGACCCCGCCGAACAGATCCGCGACGGTTTCGCCGACGATCGCCAGCCGCTGCGCCGCCGCGCCGCCGCGCACATCCAGCGGCTCGGACTGCGACAGCGCCCGCAGCATGTCCTCGGCCAGTGGCGCGGTGTAGGCCTCCCCGGTCAGGCCGGTGCGCACGTCGGTGGTGAGCGCCGAGGTCAGGCCCCACAGCCGGCCGATGTCACCGGCGACGGCGGCGATGATGTCCGGGCCGAAACCGCCCAGGGGTTGCTCGGTGGGCAGCGGATGCCCCGGTGCGGCGGTGACATCGCGGGACTCCGAGATCACCTCGGTCAGCGGCCGGGGCACGGCCAGCCCGGATCGCAGCGCGGTGGCCAAGGTGGTCAGCACGGCCTGGGCGTCGTCGGCTCGCGGCTTCCAATAGGCCGGCGGCATCAGGATTTCGTTGCGCGGCGCGCCGGGGCTCTCCGGGGTCTCCAGGCTCCGCCACAGCATCGAACCGAGGGCATCCTGGCGGCGGGCCAGCGCCGAGTCGTGGTGCAACCGCACCGCCAGCGAGCTGTCGAGGTAAGTCGGGGCCACCGGGTCGGTGCCCATCGCCGCCAGCGCCGCGCCGACGGCCGGGTCGTACGGTGCGGCCACCAGTTGCGGCGACACCCGCCGCGGGGTGACGTCGGTGGTGGCCGACGCGCCGACGACCGAGTCGCGGGCCGAACAGTCACCGGCCGCGATCACCACCGCCACATCCTCTGGGCCCTGGGCGCCGAGCAGGTTCGCGGCGCCGGTCGTCAATCGCCCGTCGCCGAGTAGAACGGCGCCGCGAGTGGAGGTCACCTGCAGGATCCGGTCGACCACGTCGGCGGGCTTGCTGACCGCGATGGCGTCGAGCCGCGAGTCGCCGACCCGTGACAGTGCGTCCAGGTCGGCCTGCGCGTACGGGGTTGCGGCGACACAGGTCCGGTGCGCCAGCCGGCGCAGCCGCTCCAGCCAGGTGGCGGCCGCCGCCCGGCCGGTGCCGGGGTGGGAGGTGGCGCCTTCGGGGGAGTCGGCGACGACGTAACCCCCGGTCATCGCGTTGACGGTGACCAGCAGGTCCGGGTCGATGGCCAGGCACAGCGACCGGTTGACGACCCCGCCTTCGTCGACGGCGGGGCTGGTGGCGAATTCGGCGGCCGACAGCAGCGCGTCCAGCCGGCCACCCGGGGCCAGCGATGTGGCCAGGTCGTCGTCGGTGAGCCGAACCGGCAGCGTGCCGCCGGGCGCGCCGGGCGTCAGCCGGGGCCGATCGGCCAGCGGCCACAGCATGGTCAGCCGCACCGGGTCGGAGATGTCCGGCGCCACGGCGAGCGGTTCGGAGTCCGAGTCGGTTGTCGGCAGCCCCGTCACCGGGAGCAGGAAGCGCGCGTCGTCGAGGCGGGCCGGTTCGCCGTAGTCGGGTGTGCCGTTGACGTTGACCAGCAGCGGGTAGATGCCGGGCCGGTCGATGTTCAGCGCCGGCTGGCTCGATGAGCGCAGCGGGGCCGACAGCGTGAAGCGGGCCTCCTGGCCGCGTTGCAGTTCGGCGGCGACGGTGGCGAAGGTGCCCACCGGCCGGTACTGGTCGTTGGTGCCGCTGAGGTTGGTGCGCAACCCGGCCGACGACGCGACGGCGCCGGCCTGTTCGAGGCGCACCATCACATCGCGGACCGGCCGGTCGCCGACGTTGCTCACTGTGCCGGCGACGGTGACGAGCGGATCGCTCGAGGTGGTGACGACCTCCGGGGTGACCCGGTCGACGCGGATCTGGACGAACGGCGCGGTGTCGGGCTCGCCGGCGGCGGCGTGCGGGGCGGCGGCGGCGCCGAGCGCCATGCCGAGGATCGCCAGCACGGCGGCCACCACCGCCAGCGGGGCCGGGCGGGGCCCTGACAAGGCAGGCACGGCGCCCCCACCGCTTCGTCGGGTGCGGTTCACGGGTCCAGCCCGCGACCGTTCTTCCGGTCGGGTGTGCGGTCGCCTGCGCGGGCATGGCGGGTGCGGGAATGCGTCTGCGGCCGGCGCCAGGGCGTGGTCACCGGCAGCGGCGGCAGCGCGGCCGGACCGTCGGACTGCAGCCGGTCGATCAATTCGTCGGCGACCTGGGCCAGCCGGCGTTCGTCGGCGTAGGCCAACCGGGACGGCAGCTCCCGGATCGGCACCCACGCCACCTCGGCGACCTCCACGTCGTCATCGCACAGCTCGCCGCTGGCGAACCGCATCAGATAGTGGTGCACGGTCTTGTGCACCCGGCGGCCGTCGGTGACGAACCAGTAGTCGATGCTGCCCAGGGCGGCCAGCACGCTGCCCTGAACACCGGTTTCCTCGGCGACCTCGCGGATCGCGGTCTGCTCGGCGGTCTCACCGACCTCGATGTGGCCCTTGGGCAGCGACCACAGCATCCTGCCGCGGCGGTCGACGCGGCCGATCAGCGCGGCGACCTGATCCTCCCGCGGCCCGTCGATACCGTCGACCACCAGGCCGCCGGCGGAGGTCTCGTGCACGGTGCGCAGCCGGTCCGGGCCGTGTCGGGTGCTGCGGGGCCGCCGCCGGGCCGCGCGGCCGGTGGTCCCGGCCCCACCGGCGGTGCCGTCGGTGGTGGTCGGCTCGGTGTGATTGGTTTTCGGACCAGAAGCGCGTCGACCGCGGCGCCGCCTGCGGCGCCGTCCCGAATTGGCTTCTCCGCCGTCGGCCGACACCCATGCGATAGTAGCTGGCACGCCTGCGCCGACCCGCTTCCCTCGCCGGGCCGGGAGGTAAGGCGGCGACCCGCGAGACCGGCGACGGCAACCGGCTAGGCTCATCGAACGTGCCCGAAGCCCACTCCGACGCCGAGTTGCTGACGGCGGCGGCCGTCGCGCTGAATCGGCACGCCGAGCTGCTGCGCGACCTCGGCGCCATGTTCGAGTCGGCCGGCCACCAGCTGTATCTGGTCGGCGGATCGGTGCGCGATGCGCTGCTGGGCCGGTCGAGCCCGGATCTGGACTTCACCACCGACGCCCGGCCCGAGCAGGTGCAGCGCATCGTGCGGGGCCGCGCCGAGGCGATGTGGGACACCGGCATCGAGTTCGGCACCGTCGGCGCCGCACTGGGCGGTCACCGGTTGGAGATCACCACGTTCCGCGCCGACCAATACGACCGGGTGACGCGCAATCCCGAAGTGCGCTTTGGGGATTCACTGGACGACGATCTGGTGCGCCGGGATTTCACCGTCAACGCGATGGCGGTGCGCATCACCGCGAACGGCCCGGGGGAGTTCCTCGACCCGCTGGGCGGGCTGGCGGCGCTGCGGGCCAAGATGCTCGACACTCCCACGGCGCCGCAGGACTCCTTCGGCGACGACCCGTTGCGGATGCTGCGCGCCGCCCGGTTCGTCGCCCAACTCGGGTTCACCGTGGCGCCGCGGGTGTACGCCGCGATCCAGGAGATGGCGCAGCAGTTGTCGCGCATTACCCCCGAGCGGGTGGCCGCCGAACTGGACAAGCTGCTGCTGGGCACCGACCCGGCCGCCGGCATCGAGCTGATGGTGGCCAGCGGGATGGGCGAGGTGGTGTTGCCCGAGGTCGGCGGCATGCGCATGGCGATCGACGAGCACCACCAGCACAAGGACGTCTACCAGCATTCGCTGACCGTGCTGCGGCAGGCGATCGACCTGGAGGATGACGGTCCCGATCTGGTTTTGCGCTGGGCGGCGCTGCTGCACGACATCGGTAAGCCGGCCACCCGCCGTCACGAAGCCGATGGCGGGGTCAGCTTCCACCATCACGAGGTGGTGGGCGCCAAGATGGCCCGCAAGCGGATGCGCGCGCTGCGCTACTCCAAGCAGATGGTCGACGACGTCTCCCAGCTGGTGTATCTGCACCTGCGGTTCCACGGCTACGGCGATGGCAAGTGGACCGATTCGGCGGTGCGCCGCTATGTCACCGATGCCGGACCGCTGCTTCCCCGGCTGCACAAGCTGGTCCGCGCGGACTGCACCACCCGCAACAAGCGGCGGGCGGCGCGCCTGCAGGCCAGCTACGACCAGCTCGAAGCGCGGATCAGTGCACTCGCCGAGCAGGAGGATCTGCAGCGGGTGCGTCCGGACCTGGACGGCAACGAGATCATGGCGCTGCTGGGCATCCCGGCCGGGCCGCAGGTGGGTCGCGCGTGGAGCTATCTCAAGGAGTTGCGGCTGGAGCGCGGGCCGCTGTCGCGCGAGGAAGCGACCGCCGAACTGCTGGCGTGGTGGGAGCAACAACGGAACCGATAGCGCCGCGGCCGCGTCTGATCCGGGTATGGACTACTGCCTGGGCGATGGTGACGGCGGGGCGAGGATGTGGAACGGCGTCGCCGACCTCGATCTCGACGGGGACGGAGTGGCCGATGCGGTCAGTCTCGATTTCGACGGTGACGGGCTGCGCGACGACGCGCTGGTGGATCTCGACGGGGACGGCGTCGCCGACCATCTGCTGCTGGATCTCGACGACGACGGCACCCCGGAGGCCTACTTCACCGACGACGGCTCCGGCACCTGGGGGCAGCGGACCGGTGCGGCGAACCGGCCGGGCGGGCTGCGCTGGGTGGATCTCGACGGCGCCGAGCACAGCGGCGGTGCGCTGGTGGATTTCGACGGCGATGGGCGCGTCAACGACCGGTTGCTCGACGCCGACGGCGACGGGCGCGCCGACCGGGTGCTGATCGGCGACGATGCGGGCGGCTATCGCGCCGGCTACGTCGACACCGACGGTGACGGGCGGTGGGATATCAAGCTCACCGACGACGATGGCGACGGCGCGGCCGATGGCGCAACCACGCTGTGAACCGCCGGACGGTATGTAAATGCCATGCCCCATCGAGGGGGACTTAATGACATTTTTGTGGGACTTGGATCCCCGCGAATGGCCTGTAGGATGCTCAAGTGAACCGTGTTGCGCATGGATACGGAAGTGAATCACCAAACCGGTTCGTTATGCTGATCCACAGAAATATGTGAGAATCAGCGCCGGAAAGGCGGACAGCGCTCCGGGCCGGGGCGTCGCGTGACGGGGAGGAACCAGTGAGCAAGAAAACCGCGGGCGCGCTGTTGGCGGCGCCGTTGATCGTCGCCGGCGCCACCGCGGCCCCGGCGGCAGCGGCCGCCACCGATCACCAGATCCTGGACTACGCGCTGACCGCCGAAGCCCTGGTGATGATCCCGGCGATGAACCAGAACTGGCTGGACCTGAGCAAAGAGCTGTACCTGGTGCCCAATGGATTCGACCCGGACGGCACCGCGACCTTCCTGCAGGTGCCCGAGACC
>CAYNJD010000164.1:5384-7190 GCA_964397355.1 uncultured Mycobacterium sp.
GCCCAATGGATTCGACCCGGACGGCACCGCGACCTTCCTGCAGGTGCCCGAGACCTATGACCTGAACGCGAGCATCGCCGGCGCCACCGACATCCTGGTCAAGGCGATCGAGGAGCGGTGGGATGCCGGCGAATTCGACGCCGAGGACCCGCTGTACATCTTCGGCTACTCGCAGGCCAATGTCGCGGCCGGTCTGGCTCAGGAGCAACTCTACGAATATGGGATCCCCACGGGTGCCTTGCATTTCGTGATGGTGGGGGACAGCGCCGCCGAGGGCGGATTCCTGAGCGGGTTCATGCCCACGCTGTTGTCCTACGTGCCGGAAGCGTGGCACGCGGACGTGATCGAAATGGTCAACGAGTTCGCCAAGATGTTCCGGATCGACTCGGTCATCGGCCAGGTGACCCCGAATGACCTGTACGACACCGATATCTACACACTGTCCAGTGACGGCTTCGCGAACTGGGACGACGGCCACCAGCTGGCCGGCATGTTCAGCGACCACCTGGCTTACCTCGGTTTGACCCCGGAGGAGATCGAGAGTGCCACCCTCCAAACCGACCTCGGCTCAGACCTGGTGCAGTACCACCTGATCGACGCCGCCGACGTGAACATGCTCCAGGCACTGCTGAACTCGGCCGAGATGATCATGGGCGGAATCATCGCCTGGTTCTGAGCCCCGGCGGCCTCACGTTGCGCCGAGTCGGAATCTCACGACACGACACGCGGCGGTGGCGTCGGGGAATTCCAAGTCGGGGGAGGGGCACCCGCGCTCATCGCCCCCGGCCGGCGCCGGGAGGCCCGGCGAAGGCTTGAGCGATCTCCAGCCAGCGCTGCGCATCAGCCCCTTGGGCTACCAGGTCCAGGTCGGCCAGCGCGCGCCGCTGCGTGACCAGAAAACAGAAGTGCTCCGCCGGCCCGGTCACCCGCTGCGCGGCGTTCACCGGACCCCACGCCCAGACCCCGCCGCCGGGCGCGTGTAGTTCCACGTGAAACGAATCGGCCGGCGGCGTCAGGTTGTTGACGGTGAACGCGTAGTCGCGGGTCCGCACCCCCAGGTGCGCGATCGAGCGCAACCGCGCGGTGGGCGCTCGGCGTACCCCGAGCGCATCGGCGACGTCCAGGCCGTGCGCCCAGGTCTCCATCAACCGGGCGGTGGCCATCGACGCCGCGCTCATCGGCGGGCCGAACCACGGCAGCTTGTGGCCGTCGGGAACGTCCAGCAGCGCGTCGTGCAGCCGAGCCCGCGTCGACCGCCAGTCAGCCAGCAGCTCCGCCGGTGGGCGCTGCGCGAGTTCGGCGGCCCCGGCGTCGACGAAACCGGTCGGATTGGTCATCGCCGCCGCGAGCGCGTCGGCGAATCCGGCCTCGTCGGTGATGGAGATCAGCGACAGCCGGTCGGTCCACAGCAGGTGACCGATCTGGTGGGCGATGGTCCAGCCCGGCGAGGGTGTCGACGTAGCCCACTGGCTGTCGGCGAGGGGGGCGACCAGGGCGTCGAGGTCGTCGCTCTCGGCACGCAGATCGGCGACGATCGGTTCAGTCTCTGCCATGCCCGTACTGTATGCCGCCCACCGGTTCGCGTCGCCGCCCGATCAGGCTGTGGCCCGCCAGCCCGGCCAGGTACAGCAGCGTTCCGGCCACGATCAGCGACGGTTCCTGCCCGTCGGGGGGAACCACCGCCGCGGTGCCGGCCACCGCGATGATGAACGACACCCAGAACAGCGAATCCTGCACCGCGAAAACGTGTCCGCGCAGCGCGTCGTCGACGTCGATCTGCATGGCGGTGTCGGCGCACAGTTTGAC
>CAYNJD010000165.1:0-7170 GCA_964397355.1 uncultured Mycobacterium sp.
CGAGTGGGTGGTCGGGTGCGACATGGCGACCGGGGGCAGCAATGTGGTTATGGCGACATCCTCCGTATCAGGGCGGCCGTCGGCCGACGGCAGCGCAGTATCGCGATCAACGTGCGACAGGCCCCGCGTATTCCGAGTGTCTCGAGGCCGCTTCCTACCTCGTTCCATGCCGATACCGTTGCGTATCGCGGTGTGTCGGCTCTGTGTCGCCCCTGAACGCCGACTGTGAACTTGTGTTCGAATGGGCATCACGGTGCGGCGATGGCTCCAGGTAACGGTTCGGACACGGGCCGCATCCCGGGCGTGTCGGGTGGGCGCCTGCGCACCGCCGTGTGGCGGTTTGTCCTACGCTGCGCTCATGGCCAGCACCGACGACACCTCCGGGCCGCAGCCGCCGCAGAGCCGGGCGGACGCCCTCCTGGCACACGCCGAGGGCTCGATGTCGGAGGACGCGGTCCTGGTGGCCGCCCGCGACCGGGCCGGCGAGATCGGCGTGGGATCGATCAGCGCCGCCGTGGGCGCGTTGTTGAGCCTGCTGACCAAGCTCAGCGGCGGCAAGGCGGTGGTCGAGGTCGGAACCGGGGCCGGGGTCAGTGGGCTGTGGCTGCTGTCGGGCATGGGTGAGGACGGCGTGCTGACCACGATCGACATCGAGCCCGAGCACCAGCGCATCGCCAAGCAGGCGTTCGGCGACGCCGGGATCGGGCCGGGGCGGACCCGGTTCATCAGCGGTCGCGCCCAGGAGGTGCTGACGCGGCTGGCCGACGCGTCCTACGACCTGGTCTTCGTCGACGCCGATCCGGTCGACCAGCCCGAATACGTGGCCGAAGCCGTGCGGCTGCTGCGGCCCGGCGGGGTGGTCGTGCTGCACCGGGCGGCGCTGGGCGGCCGGGCGGGCGATCCGGCGGCCAACGACGCCGAGGTGGTCGCGGTGCGCGAGGCGGCCCGGTTGATCGCCGAGGACGAGCGGCTCACCCCGGCATTGATCCCGCTGGGCGACGGTCTGCTGGCCGCCGTCCGCGACTAGTTCGCTGCCGAGTCACCTCCGGCGTTCCCCCGAGTTACCTCCACCCCGGATGCTTGACGCGCCATTGAACGCGTGTTTAGCATATTGAACGTGCGTTCAGTCGATCTGACGGCCAGTGCGAAGATCCGCGACGCGGCGATCGAGCAGTTCGGCCGGCACGGCTTCGGGGTCAGCGTCCGGGCGATAGCCGAGGCCGCCGGGGTGAGCGCCGCCCTGGTCATCCACCATTTCGGCTCCAAAGAAGGACTGCGCAAGGCCTGCGACGCGTTCGTGGCCGAGGAGATCCGCAGCGGGAAATCCGAGGCGATGCGCTCCACCGATCCGGCGACCTGGTTCGCGCAGCTGGCCGAAATCGAGTCCTATGCACCGCTGATGTCCTACCTGGTGCGCAGCATGCAGTCCGGCGGTGAGCTGGCGAACACGCTGTGGCGCCGGATGATCGACAACGCCGAAGGCTACCTCGCCGAGGGCGTGCGCGCCGGCATGCTGAAACCCAGCCGCGACCCCAAGGCCAGAGCCCGTTACCTGGCCATCACCGGCGGGGGCGCCTTCCTGCTGTACCTGCAGATGCACGAGAACCCGACGGATCTGCGCGCGGTGCTGCGCGACTACGCCCGCGACATGATGCTGCCCACCCTCGAGATCTACACCGAGGGCCTGATGGCCGACCGCACCATGTACGACGCCTTCCTGGAGGCCGAACAGAACAGGGGAGCCGATGCGACCTGACAACCGGTGGCCCGCCATCGAAATCCGGGGACTGCACAAGAATTTCGGGCACATCAAAGCACTCGACGGGCTGGACCTGACCGTGCACGCCGGTGAGGTCCACGGCTTTCTCGGCCCCAACGGCGCCGGCAAATCCACCACACTGCGGATCCTGCTGGGCCTGGTCAAGGCCGACGCCGGAACCGTGCGGCTGCTCGGCGGCGACCCCTGGACCGACGCGGTCGACCTGCACCGCGAGATCGCCTATGTGCCAGGAGATGTCACATTATGGCCATCGCTGTCCGGCGGCGAGATCATCGACCTGCTGGCCCGGATGCGCGGTGGAATCGACGAACGGCGCCGCGACGAGTTGATCGAGCGCTTCGACCTCGACCCGACCAAGAAGGCCCGCACCTACTCGAAAGGCAACCGGCAGAAGGTATCCCTGATCTCGGCCTTCGCCTCATATGCCCGGTTACTGTTGCTAGACGAGCCCAGCAGCGGACTGGATCCGTTGATGGAGAACGTATTCCAGCAATGCGTTGCCGAAGCGAACCGGCGCGGTGCCACCGTGCTGCTGTCGAGCCACATCCTGGCCGAGACCGAGGCACTGTGCCAGCGGGTCACGATCATCCGGGCCGGGCGCGTCATCGAGAGCGGCTCGCTGGATTCGTTGCGCCACCTGCACCGCATCTCGATCCAGGCCGACCTGATGCGGGATCCGGGGGATCTCACCCGTATCCCCGGAGTCGCCGACGTGCGCTATCACGGCACCGTGCTGCACGCGCAGGTCGACAGCGCCGGCCTCGGCGAGCTCATCGCGGTGCTCGGCGCGGCCGGTGTCCGCAGCCTCACCAGCCGACCACCCACGCTGGAAGAGCTGTTCCTGCGCCACTACGACACGGTGCGGGCATGACCACCGCCGCTGTGCCCCAAGCGTATCCGGCACCACGACCGTCCCGGTACCGGTCGGAGCTGACGGGCACACTGGGGATGCTTCGACTGTATCTGCGCCGCGACCGCATCGTGCTGCCGATGTGGGTGCTGCTGCTGTCACTGCCGCTGGCCGGTGTCTACATCGCCAGCATCGAGGCGGTCTACCCCACCGCGGCCGACCGGGCCACCCTGGCCGCGACCATCATGGCCAGCCCGGCGCAGCGCGCGATGTACGGCCAGGTCTACAACGACACCCTCGGCGCGGTGGGCATCTGGAAAGCGGGGATCTTCCACCTGCTCATCGCGGTGGCGGTGATCCTGACCGTCATCCGGCACACCCGCGCCGACGAGGAGACCGGCCGCACCGAGTTGATCGACTCGACGGCGGTGGGCCGATACGCCGGGCTGACCGGCGCGCTGCTGCTGGCTTCCGGGGCGTCGGTGGCCACCGGTGTCATCGGGGCGGCCGGCCTGCTCACCACCGACGTGCCCGCGGCCGGATCGTGTGCGTTCGGGGCGGCGCTGGCCTGCTCCGGGCTGGTCTTCACCGCAGTGGCCGCGGTGGCCGCACAGCTGTCCCCCGGCGCCCGGTTCGCCCGCGGCGTCGCGTTCGGCGTACTGGCGGCGGCCTTCACGCTGCGGGCCGTCGGCGACGCCGGGTCCGGGACACTGTCATGGCTTTCACCGCTGGGCTGGTCGCTGCAGGTGCGGCCGTATGCGGGCGACCGCTGGTGGGTGCTGCTGCTGCATCTGGCGACCACGGCGGCGCTGGCCTGGCTGGCCTACCGCTTCGCCGCGCGCCGGGACGTCGGCGCCGGACTGCTGGCCGAACGACCGGGCCGGCGCCGGGCGGCGCCGACTCTGGCCGGCGCCTTCGGCTTGGCGTGGCGACTCGATCGCGGCGCGCTGCTGCTGTGGACGACCGGCCTGGTGCTCTACGGCTTGCTGGTCGGCAGCGTGGTGCACGGCATCGGCGACGAGGTCGGCAGCGACGCCGCACGCGACATGGTCGTCCGGCTGGGCGGTACCGCGGCGCTGGAGCAGGCGTTCATCGCGGTGGCGTTCACCATGTTGGGCATGATCGCCGCCGCGTTCACGGTGTCGCTGGTGTTGCGGCTGCAGCAGGAGGAGGCCACCGCGCACGCCGAGACGCTGCTGGCCGGTTCGCTGAGCCGAAACCGATGGTTGGCAAGTCATCTGGTGATCGCACTGGCCGGTTCTGCGGCCGCGATGCTCGCCGCCGGGGTGGTGGCCGGCATCGTCTACGGGGCGGCCGTCGGCGATACCGGTGGGCCGCTGGCCACCGTGGTGGGCAGCGCCGCGGTGCAACTGCCTGCGGTCTGGCTGGCCGCGGCGGCGGGGGTGGCGTTGTTCGGACTGGCCCCCCGGTTCGCACCCGCCGCGTGGGCGATACTGATCGGGTTCGTCGCGCTGTATCTGCTCGGCACGCTCTCCGGCCTGCCGCAGTGGGTCCTCGACCTCGAACCGTTCGGCCACGTCCCGCTGGTGAGCGATGGCCACTTCAGCGTCGTACCGCTGGCGGCACTACTGGCCATCGACGCCGCGCTGATCGCCGCCGGGTTCTGGGCGTTGAGCCGTCGGGACTTGAAGGCTTGAGGAGGTAGCCGTGAGAGCTGTTGGTAAGTCGTTGATCTCAGCCGCTGCGGGCTTGATCGGATTCGGCGTGTTGCTGTTCGTTCCGGCCGGGACCCTGCATTACTGGCAGGCGTGGGTGTTCCTCGCGGTGTTCGCGGTATCCAGCTGGATCCCCGGCATCTACCTGTTGCGCACCAATCCCGCGGCGCTCGACCGGCGGATGCGGGTCGGGCCGACGGCGGAAACCCGGCTGCTGCAACGAATCGTCATCACCGCCATATTCATCTGCTTTCCGGCCATGTTCGTGCTCAGCGCGCTCGATCACCGGCTCGGCTGGTCGACCGTGCCGACGGCGGTGTGCCTGGTCGGTGACGCACTGGTGGCGATCGGGCTCGGTATCGCGATGGTGGTGATCATCCAGAACGGGTACGCGGCCGCCAACGTCACCGTCGAAGCGGGGCAGACGCTCGTCTCGACGGGCTTGTACGGCGTGGTGCGCCATCCGATGTACTTCGGCAACGTGGTCTTGATGACCGGTGTGCCGCTGGCGCTGGGCTCCTACTGGGGGCTGGTGTTCCTGCTGCCCGGGATCGTGGTGTTGGTGCTGCGCATCGGTGACGAGGAGAAGCTGCTCACCGCAGAGCTCAGCGGCTATCGCGACTACACCCGACGGGTGCGCTACCGACTGCTGCCGTATGTGTGGTGACGCCTACCGGCGCGGGCTCAGATCCAGACCCCCTTGCCGACCGCGACCACGCCGCCGGCGCTGATCGAGAACCGCTCCCGGTCCTTCTCCAGGTCGACGCCGATCATCTCGCCGGGCCCGACCACGACATTCTTGTCCAGGATCGCGTGGCGCACCACCGCCCCGCGCCCCACCCGCGTCCCGGGCATGATCACGCTGTCCTCCACGATCGCGCCGTCGTCGATCACGACGTTCGACGACAACACGGAGCTGCGCACCGACCCCGCTGAGATGACACTGCCGGCGCCGACCACCGACTCCTGCGCCGACCCGCCGTTGACGAACTTCGCCGGCGCCAGGTTCTCGGTCGCGCCGCGGATCGGCCACCGCTTGTTGTACAGGTTGAAAATCGGGTGCGCCGACACCAGATCCATGTGGGCGTCGTAGAACGCGTCCAGGGTTCCGACGTCGCGCCAGTAGCCGCGGTCACGCTCGGTGGCGCCGGGCACCTCGTTGTCGGAGAAGTCGTAGACGGCGGCCATCCCGTCGGTCACCAGCCGCGGGATGATATCGCCGCCCATGTCGTGGTCGGAATGGTCGTCGTCGGCGTCGGCGCGGATCGCGTCGATGAGCACCTTGGTGGTGAAGATGTAGTTGCCCATCGATACGAACGTGCTGTCCGGATCGCCGGGCGTGCCGGGCGGGTTGGTCGGCTTCTCCAGGAAGTTGCGGATCCGTCCGGAGTCGTCGGCGTCGATGCAGCCGAACGACGACGCCTCCGCCCGCGGCACCCGCACCCCGGCGACCGTCGCCCCGGCCCCGCTGTCGATGTGGAACCGCACCATCTGTTCGGGATCCATCCGGTAGACGTGGTCGGCACCGAAAACCACGATGTAGTCCGGATCTTCGTCGAAGATCAGGTTCAGCGACTGATAGATGGCGTCGGCGGACCCGGTGTACCAGCGCGGCCCGAGGCGCTGCTGGGCCGGGACCGGGGTGATGTACTCGCCCGCCAGGCCGCTCAGCCGCCAGTTCTGCGAGATATGCCGGTCCAGCGAATGCGACTTGTACTGCGTCAGAACACAGATGCGCAGGTAGCGCGCGTTGACCAGGTTCGACAGCACGAAGTCGATCAACCGGTAGGCGCCGCCGAAGGGAACCGCCGGCTTGGCCCGGTCCACGGTGAGTGGGTGCAGCCGCTTGCCCTCCCCACCGGCCAGGACGATGCCCAGCACGTGCGGCACTTCCCTCATGATCACAAACCTATCGGCCGTTTCGAAGCCCTGCCAGGCGGACCGCACGATTATGAAGCTTCTCCACAGCTTGCGCGGCGTCCGACGGCTACCGTGCGGGTTATGCGGGTGGCGATGTTGACCCGGGAATACCCCCCGGAGATCTACGGCGGCGCGGGGGTGCATGTCACCAATCTGGTGGAAGCGCTGCGACGGTTGTGCCACGTCGAAGTGCACTGCATGGGCGCGCCCCGGCCGGGTGCGCAGGCCCATCAGCCCGATCCCGCGCTGCGGGACGCGAATCCGGCGCTGGGAACGCTGTCGGCCGACCTGACGATGGCCGACGGCGTCGGCAGTGCCGACGTGGCGCACTCGCACACCTGGTACACCGCGTTGGCAGGCCGGCTGGCGGCGCTGCTGTATGACATCCCGCATGTGCTGACCGCGCATTCGCTGGAGCCGCTGCGGCCGTGGAAGGCCGAACAGCTCGGCGGCGGCTACCGGCTGTCGTCCTGGGCGGAGCAGCTGGCGACGACGGCCGCGGACGCGGTGATCGCGGTCAGTTCGGCGATGCGCGACGACCTGTTACGGGTCTATCCGGAGCTGCGCCCCGACCGGGTGCACGTGATCTACAGCGGCATCGACACCGACGTGTGGCGCCCACAGCCGGCCGGGGGCGACGCGTCGATGCTGGCCGACCTCGGTGTCGACCCCGACCGGCCCATGGTGGCGTTCGTGGGACGCATCACCCGGCAGAAGGGCGTGGCCCATCTGGTGGCGGCCGCGCACCGGTTCCACCCGGATGCGCAGCTGGTGCTGTGCGCCGGCGCCCCCGACACCCCGGAGATCGCCGCCGAGATGAGCACCGCCGTCACCGAGCTGGCCGCCACCCGCAGCGGGGTGTTCTGGATCCAGCAGACGCTGCCGGCGCGGCAGATCCGCGAACTGCTGTCGGCGGCAACCGTGTTCGTCTGCCCGTCGGTCTA
>CAYNJD010000166.1:0-7167 GCA_964397355.1 uncultured Mycobacterium sp.
CGCCGAGCTGCTGGCCGGGGGCGAGCCTGCCGCGGGTGATCGCCTCCCGCAGCCGCTCGGCGATCAGCTCCGGGGTTGACGGTCTGCTCAACGGCGCGAAGTCGGCGTTTCGTGACAGTGTCATCGGCGGTCCTCGAACAGGGCCCCCAAACCGGTTGCGTGCCGCACTATCCCGGCGATGCGCAGGCCTTCCCATACGGTGACCGCGTTGGCGGTCAGCACCGGCTTGCCGAGCAGTCGCTCGAGCTCGTCGACCTGGTCCACGGTGTGCATGGCGGTGTCGGGGATCAACAGCGCCTCCGCGGCCGGTGCGTCATTGCGCAGCGCGAGATCACGGACCTGTGCCGGGGTGAGCCGGCCCACCTGTGCGGCCGTGGGAATGCCGGCGTCGCCCATTGACTCGACGACGACACCGTGGGCGGCCAGGAAACTCGCGAACAGTTGGGCGATGTCGCGGGGATAGCTGGCGGCGACCGCGACGTGCCGGCAACCCAGTGCGGCCAGTGCCTGGACGAACGCGAACGACGTACTCGACGCGGGCACACCGGCTTTCGCCGCCAACCGGGCTACCTGATCGGCGGCGCCGTCGGGTCCGAACACGAAACTGCCCGACGTGCACGCCCACACCACAGCGGCCGGGTGTTGCGGCGCCAGCAGCGCGGCCCCCTCGGCGAGCCGCGCCGGGCTGCCCAGATCCATCAGCTCCGGCACCGCGTGCAGATCGGTGCCGTAGACGTGCACCACCGGCAGGTTCACCCCCAGCAGCCGGGCGGCCTGCGGGTAGTCGGACTCGGCGGCGTGGTCGGGATAGATGAAACCCACGGTGGGGGCGGTCATTGCTGCGCTCCGGTGAAGACATTCCGTAGCCACTGGCCGGGGCCCATCATCGGCAGGTTCATCCGGCCCAGGCACGCCCACATGGTCAGCTGGTTGGCGGTCAGGATCGGCTTGCCGAGCATCTCCTCCAACGGGGCGATGATGTCGTAGGTGCGCAGGTTGGTGCAGCTGACGAAGATCGCCTGGGCTTCCGGGCGGTCGGCGGCGAGGATCCGTTCGGCCACGGTGCGGTAGTTGACTTTCCAGATGCCGCCGCCCAGGCCCAGGTGGTCCGAGTGCAGCACGGTGACACCGAGCTGGTTGAGGAACACCCGCAGCAGGTCGGTGAGCTCGGCGTCGTAGGGGGTGAGCACACAGATCCGCGAGATCTGCAACGCCACGATCGCTTCGGCCAGCGCCCCCGACGTGGTCACCGCGGCCTTGGCGCCCGCGGCTTCGATGGCGGCGACCAGGGTCTTCTCGTAGTCGACACCGTGGATGAAGCTGCCCGATGCGCACAGGTAGGCGACCACCTCCGGCTCGACGTGCAGCACGTCGCGGGTGGCGGCCTGCAGGTGGTTGGTGTCGGAGACCAGTTCGGCCATGGCCCGGCTCACCGGGACGGGCTCGTAGTGGGTGCGCGCCAGGTGCAGCGTCACCTCGGCGGGAATCCAGCGCCACAGCTCACGCTCGATCGCCAGATCGAAGGGCGCGATGATGCCGACATCACGCTGTTCGATCTGCCCGTCGAAGTTCGGTACCTCCGGAAACAGGGACAGATCCATGGGGTTTCCCCATACTGACGTTCTACCCCCAGGCGAGCCCTGGATTGTTGACAATCATACGATCTGTTCCTACCGTGTCAATGTGGACGCGCGGCCGGTGGTGACCGTCCAGCACGGTGAGTCGGTTCCCGCCCAACTCGAATCGATCAGCGCAGACGCGGAGCTGCGGATGGTTCCGTCGTCGCGGCTGACCGAGGCGATCGGCGGTGCCGACGTGCTGTTCTTGTACGATTTCTCCTCTGGCGCACTGGAATCGGCGTGGCCTGCTGCCGACGCGCTGCGCTGGGTTCAGGTCGCCGCCATCGGGGTGGACGCGGTGATGTTCGACGGCCTGATCGACAGTGACGTGGTGGTCACCAATTCCCGCGGCATCTTCGAGGAGCCCATCGCCGAGTACGTATTGGGGCAGATCCTGGCCTTCGCCAAGGATTTCCGGCGGTCCTGGGAGTCTCAGCGCGAGCAACGCTGGCGGCACTTCGACACCGAGCCCATCGCCGGCGCGTCGGTCACCATCATCGGACCCGGCCCGGTCGGACGGGCCATCGCGCGGTTGCTGCGTGCGGTTGGCATGTCGGTGCGCGGCGTCGGGCGCACGGCGCGCGACGATCCCGACTTCGGCACGGTCACCACCGATGTGCGCGCCGCGGTCGGGGACGCCGACTACGTGGTGCTGGCCGCGCCGTTGACACCGCAGACCCGTGGCATGGTCGATGCCGGCGTGCTGGCTGCGATGCCCCCGGCCGCACGGCTGATCAACGTCGGCCGTGGCGAGCTGGTGGACACCGAGGCGCTGGTGTCGGCGCTGCAGACCGGCGCGATCGCCGGGGCGGCGCTCGACGTCGTGGACCCGGAGCCGCTGCCGGTGGGCCATCCGCTCTGGAGCGCCCCGAACGTGCGCATCACCCCGCACAACAGCGGTGACATCCACGGGTGGCGAGATACGTTGCAGCAGCAGTTCATCGCGAACTTCCGCCGGTACGTATCCGGGCAGCCGCTGCACAACGTCGTCGACAAGCGCCGCGGCTACGCGGCGTCGACGATGCGGAGCGGAACCGGTTGAGGAGGCGCGCCCCATGACTCACCCCACTGAACTCACAGCCCTGCAACTGGTCGCCGCCTACACCTCCGGCGAACTCTCGCCGGTTGAGGCGACCGCGGCCGCGCTGGCGGCGATCGCCGAACGCGACGGCGACGTCAACGCGTTCTGCCTGGTGGACGAGGAAGCGGCGTTGTCCGCGGCCCGCAAGTCCGAAGCCCGCTGGAGCGGTAACTACACCAAAGGCCTGCTCGACGGAGTGCCCGTCGCGGTCAAGGACGTGTTCCGAACCGCCGGTTGGCCCACGCTGCGGGGGTCGCTGCTCACCGATGCCGCCGGGCCGTGGACCGAGGACAGCCCGGCGGTCGGCAAGATGCGCGACGACGGCATGGTGCTGCTGGGCAAGACCACCACACCGGAACTGGCGTGGAAGGGCGTCACCGACAGCCCACGCACCGGCATCACCCGCAACCCGGTCGACACCGCGCGCACCGCGGGCGGTTCCTCGGGCGGCAGCGCGGCCGCGGTCGCGGCGGGCATGGCGCCGTTGGCGATCGGCACCGACGGCGGCGGAAGCATCCGCATCCCGGCGAGTTTCTGCGGGGTGGTCGGTTTCAAGCCCACCCATGGCCGGGTCCCGATGTATCCGATCAGCCCGTTCGGACCGCTGGCGCACGGCGGCCCGATCACCCGCACCGTCGAGGATGTCGCGATGCTGATGGACATCATCGCGCTGCCCGACCACCGCGACCCGACGTCGTTGCCGCCGACCCTGACCACCTACCGCGGCGAAGTCCGGCGCGACGTGGTGGGTCTGGACGTGGCCTACTCGCCGACCCTGGGCTACGTCGACGTCGACTCCCAGGTCGAGACCGCGGTCACCGCGGCGGTCCAGGCGCTGGCCGACGCGGGGCTGAACGTGCTGGTGGACGATCCCGGTTTCGCCGATCCGATCGATGCGTTCGAGGTGCTGTGGTCGACCGGGGTGGCGGGCAGCCTGCGCGGTCACGAGTCCGACCGCGGCCTGCTCGACCCCGGCCTCGCCGACATGTGGGAGCGAGGCCTGGCGGTCTCGGCGGTCGACTATTTGGCCGCCCGTGGCGTCAGTGTCGACCTGGGATTGGCGATGGGGCGATTCCACGAGCGCCACAATCTGCTGATCACACCGACCGTGCCGATCCCGCCGTTCGCCGCCGGCCACGACGTGCCGATCGGTTCCGGCATGCGCTGGTGGGCCCAGTGGACGCCGTTCACCTACCCGTTCAACATGACTCAGCAACCGGCGCTGAACATCCCGGTCGGCAAGACCTCCGACGGGTTGCCGATCGGCATGCAGATCATCGGCCCGCGGCACAGCGACGATCTGGTGCTGGCGGCCGGACTGTTCGCCGAGCGGGTGCTGGGCTCGGCGGCTTAAGCCCGCGCGAAGGCCAACTGTTCGCCGACGGCGCCGGCCATCCACAGATCGTTACAGGCGGCCGCCATCTCGGCCAGGCCGTCCTCGATCGTCGCGAACACGTTGCCCGGCACCCACCCGACGTCGCCGTTGATCAGCAGGTTGTTGCGGCCGTAGAAGATCGCCAAGTCGGTGGCCCCTACTGGTGAATTCGCTTGGGCGCCATCGTCATAGCCGTATGCGGGGTTGCCGATGTCGCCGGGGTCGAAGGCGAAGAAACAGACGTCGCCGGGGATCGGCGTCACCGTGGCGTTCTCGCGGCCCGGCTCACCCAGCGGCGGCAGCAGGGTGTAGACCTCATTGCGGGCGTACTTGCCGTGGTAGGCCTGCCCGGCGATCGGCAACGCATCCCAGACCAGCGCGCAGGTTCGGGGCGCGGCCTCGTCGAGCAGTCGCGCCTGGCACGACACGCCGCGACTGGTCAGCGTGATCGACAGGTACCGGCTCACGTCAGCTCTTCGTGTCGGCCGACCGCGGCTATACCGGATCGAAAGTGCGGCTGGCGATGAACGTCGGCCGCGGTTCGGCTGCCCCGAACGGCTCCACCAGCGTGTTCTCCACGCTGTTGTAGACGATGAACACGTTCGAGCGCGGGTAGGGCGTGATGTTGCTGCTGGACCCGTGCATGCAGTTGCTGTCGAAGAACACCGCCGACCCGGCCGGGCCGGTGATCTGACGGATACCGTGCTGGTCGGCCAGCCAGTTCAGGCTGTCGTCGTCGGGCGTGCCGATCTCCTGCTGCTTGAGCGACGAACGGTAGTGATCCGGCGGGGTCTCGCCCGGGCATGACACGAACCAGCGGTGCGAGCCGGGCATGATCATCAGCGAACCGTTGCTGTCGAGGTTCTCGGTGAGTGCCACCGACACGCTGACCGCACGCGGGGTGGGCATGCCGTCCTCGGCGTGCCACGTCTCGAAGTCGGAGTGCCAGTAGAACTCCCGGCCGTTGAAGCCCGGCTTGAAGTTGACCCGGCTCTGGTGCACGTAGACGTCGGAACCGAGCAGTTGGCGCACCGGGCCGATCAGCCGCGGGTCTGCCACCAGCGCCGCGAACGCCGGGCTGATCCGGTGCACCTCGAAGATCGACCGGATCTGCCCGCTGTCGCGCTCGCAGATGGAGCGCTCGTCGGCTGCCAGCACCGGGTCGGCGCGCAGGTTATCCAGTTCGTTGCGCAGGTCGGCCACCACATCGGCGTCCACCAGGGTGTCGACGGCCAGGAACCCGTCGGCGTCGAATGCCTTGACGCTGGCGGGGTTCAACGGGCCGCTGTTGCCGTTGGACGTCCACACCACCGGGTCGCGCCGGGGCTCGATGCCGATGGTGACGTTGTTGCGAGTGGGGTAGTGATCGATGACGGCTGTCGTCACGACGCAGTCTCCTGGGGTTCCTCGGTGATCAGCGGGTAGGCACCGGTCTCGTCATGCACCTCCTGACCGGTGACTGGCGGGTCGAACACGCAGACCATGCGCAGGTCGGTGTGGGCCACAACGCGGTGGTGCTCGTGCCCGTCGAGCAGGTAGAGGGTGCCGTCGCGCAGCGCGTGCACCTCGCCGGTCTCGTCGTTGATCAGCTCGCCCTCGCCGCCGACGCAGTAGACCGCCTCGATGTGGTTGGCGTACCACATCGCGGTTTCGGTACCGGCGTAGAGGATGGTCTCGTGCATGGAGAACCGCTGCCCGTCGCGGGCCAGCAGCAGCCGCTGGCTGTTCCAGGTCTTGGATTGGACGTCGCGGTCGGTGCCCTTGATCTCTGCGAGGGTACGGACGATCACTTGCTGACTCCTGAGGTAGTGCCGACGTTCTCCCGGGCGGCGACGGCCTCGATCGATTGGGCGGCGATCGTCAGGCCCTCGGCCAGGTCGTCGTCGTCGATAACCAATGGTGGCATCATTTTTACCACTTCGCCTTCCGGCCCCGAGGTCTCCAGCAGCAGACCCCGGGAGAACGCCTCCTTCTGCACGGCGTCGGCGAGTTCCGGGCGGTCGAACGCCACGCCGCGGATCAGGCCCCGGCCCCGCTGGGTGACGCCCTCGAGCGGGTCCACGACTTCGGCCAGCGCCTGTTCGACCGTTTCGCCCTTGCGCAGCACGGCCTTCTCCAGCCGGTTGTCCGACCAGAAGTTCAGCGCCGCGGCGGCGGTGACGAACGACGGGTTCTGGCCGCGGAACGTGCCGTTGTGCTCGCCGGGCTCCCACACATCGAGTTCCGGCTTGAACAGCGTCAGTGCCATCGGAAGGCCGTAGCCGCTGATCGACTTGGACAGGCAGACGATGTCGGGGACGATCCCGGCCGCCTCGAAGCTGAAGAACGGCCCGGTGCGACCGCAGCCCATCTGGACGTCGTCGACGATCAGCAGCAACCCGTGGCGCTGGCACAGCTCGGCCAAGCCCCGCAACCACTCCAGCCGGGCCACATTGATACCGCCCTCGCCCTGCACGGTCTCCACGATCACCGCGGCCGGCTCGTTGAGGCCGCTGCCGCTGTCCTCGAGCAGTCGCTCGAACCAGATGAAGTCCGGCACGACGCCGTCGAGGTAGTTGTCGTAGGGCATCGGGGTGGCGTGCACCAGCGGAATGCCGGCGCCGCCGCGCTTCATCGAGTTGCCGGTGACGCTCAGCGAACCCAGCGTCATACCGTGAAAGGCGTTGGTGAAGCTGATGATGCTTTCCCGGCCGGTGACCTTGCGGGCCAGTTTCAGCGCGGACTCGACCGCGTTGGTGCCGGTGGGGCCGGGGAACTGGACTTTGTAGTCGAGTTCGCGCGGCTTGAGGATCACCTCTCCGAACCGCTCCAGGAATTCGCCCTTGGCGACGGTGTTCATGTCCAGGCTGTGCACCACCCGGTCGGCGGCCAGGTATTCCAGCAGCGGCGCACGCAGGTCCGGGTGGTTGTGGCCGTAGTTCAGCGCGCCGGCGCCGGCGAAGAAGTCCAGGTATTCCCTGCCGTCGACGTCCCACATCCGGGAGCCGCTGGCACGGTCGAACGTGACCGGCCAGGACCGGCAATAACTTCGTACTTCGGATTCAAGGGTTTCAAAAATAGTCATGATTTCCTCCGTCCGTCGGTCACATACA
>CAYNJD010000167.1:0-7167 GCA_964397355.1 uncultured Mycobacterium sp.
CGCTCACCGGCACTGCCGGATTTCGACCCGTTCTGGCGCGACGTGGAAGCCGCCGGCCTGCCCATCGTGCTGCACGCCAGCTTCCCGCCGCTCGACGACTATGTCGGCCGCTGGGAGCCGCCGTACACCCAGAATTTCATGGCGCAGAGCGCATTCCGGTGGATGGTGCTGGGCCATCGGGAGATCGCCGACATGATCACCGCGCTGATCTGCCACGGCACCCTGACCCGCTTCCCCAAGCTGCGCATCGCCAGCGTCGAGAACGGCAGCTCCTGGATCGCCCCGTTGTTCCACGACTTCGCCGACCTGTACAAGAAGATGCCGCAGAACTTCCCCGAACACCCCCACGAGGTGTTCCGGCGCAACATCTGGGTGAGCCCGTTCTGGGAGGGCTGCATCTCCGACGTGGTGGACACCGTCGGCTGGGACAAGGTGCTGTTCGGGTCGGATTATCCGCATCCCGAGGGCCTGGCCGAACCGAAGGGATTCTGGCGCTACGCCGAGGGCATGGACGTCCGGCGCAGCTATGACTTCATGGGCGACAACGCCCGCCGGTTCATGGCCTTGCCGATCGCGAACCCGGACCCGGCCGCCACCAAGCCGCCGGTGCTCGCCGGCCCCTGAGCCGTCTTGAAACTGCAGTCAGGGCTGTGAATCCACGCAATTCACAGCCCTGACTGCAAAGTCAACGCAAGCTCACTTCGGCGCGAAGCGCTGGCCGGCATCGAGGCGGATGCACTGGCCGTTGAGCATCGGGTTCTCCACGATGGCCGCTGCCAGCTTGGCGTACTCCTCCGGGCGGCCCAGCCGCTTGGGGAACGCCGCGTCCTTGGTGAGCACCGCGGCGAACTCGTCCGGGATGCCCTGAGTCAGACCGGTGGCGAACAAACTGGGCGCGATCGCCAGCACCCGGATGCCGACGCCGCCCAGATCGCGGGCCATCGTCAGACACATCCCGGCGATCGCGGCCTTCGATGCGGTGTAGGCGATCTGCCCGATCTGGCCCTCGAACGCCGCGATCGACGACGTATTGATGATCACGCCGCGCTCGTCGTCCTCCGGCTCGTTGGTGCTCATGTGCCAGGCGGCCAACCGGCTCACGTTGAACGTACCGACGACGTTGAGATCTTGGGTGGACCGGAACGCCTCCAGATCGTGCGGCCCATCGCGTTTGATCGTTCGCTCACCGATACCGCCGCCCGCGGTGGTCCCGCCGGCCGTGGTCACCGCGATGTGCACACCGCCCAGCGCCTCGACGGCCTCGTTCAGCACCTTCTCGATCCCGGCGAAGTCGGTGACATCGGCCTCGAAGAACTGGCCGCCGAGCGCGTCGGCGACATCCTTGCCCTTGGACTGCGGCCGGTCCAGGATCGCTACCTTGGCCCCGCGCTTGGCCAACAGCTCCGCTGTCGCCTTGCCGAACCCCGATGCGCCACCGACGATGATCGCGCCTTTGCCTTCGATCTCCACGAACACTCCCCTTCTCGGTTTACGAGCACCCGGGACCGGTCCCGGCGCCTATACTATAGACCTTTCGGTAATACCATCGGGACAGTGCACGGCAGTCCTGGGCACGCTCACTTCATCAACCGTCCCGCCACTGCGGCCAGCACCGCGCGCACGCGCGGTGACAGGTAGACGGCGAACAACCCGTTGAACACGTCCTCGCGCAGCCGGGTGAGCGTGGAACTCGCTATCCGCCACTGACCGTCGGTCTTCTCGTAGGTCTCGGTGTAGTGGCCGTAACCCCGCAGGTTGACTCCCGGGCCGAACCGGACCACGTCTTCCAGCGCCCACACCCCGCCGGCGGTGGTCGGTGAGGTCAACTCGATGTCGGGAGCGTGGACCTGGTGGACGGTGGGTTGGTCGCGCAGACTTTTGCGGGTGAAGGCGACGAATTCGTCGGCGCCGCTGATGAGTTTGCCGCCTGCGCGGGAGGTGTCACTGACGAAGTCGTCGGTGAACAGGGCACGCCAGGCCGCCCAGTCCTTGGTGTCCAGGTAACGGCAGTAGCGGGACTTCAGGCGTTTGATCGCCTCGATTTCCGCGGCGTCGTCAGTCATGGTTCGCCGCCGGTTCGTAGCGCAGCATCGTGACGTCGTGCTCCGGATAGTCGCAGAACACCGGTCGCACCCGCATACCGACCGCCAGTTCTGCGGGGTCGACGTTGACCAGCTCGGTGGAGAACCGTGGCCCTTCATCCCATTCGACGATGGCCAACAGTTGCGGCACGGCGTCGGCGAAGTGGATGCCGACCGGCCGGCGTGCCACCGTGAAGGAGTACAGCGTGCCCATCCCGGAGATCTCGCGCCATTCCAGGTCGTCGGCCAGGGTGCGCGGTGCCCGGACCCGTGGGTAGAACACGTAGCTGTCGGTCGACGGCGAGTACTGGATGACGATGCGGTGTTGCGCCAGTGCGTCCCAGAACGGTGCGGTGGTGGGCGTCTTGACCGGCATCGGGCGTTCGAAGGTGGTCATCGGTGCTCATTCCCCTTCCAGGATGAGAGCGGTCTGTTCGCTCAGAATGCCGCCGTTGCCCGAGACGAAGGCCCGGTTGCAGTCGGCCACTTGCGCGGCACCGGCCCGGCCCATGATCTGACGAGTGGCGTCACAGACGTGGTGCATGCCGCCGGCCAGGCCGGCCTGCCCGAAACCGAGTTGGCCGCCGGCGGTGTTGAGCGGGAAGTCGCCGCGGAAGGTCAGGTCGTGGTCGGTGATGAACTGCATGCCTTTGCCCTTCTCACAGAAGCCGGCGTCCTCCAGCGACAGCAGCACCGTGATCGTGTAGCAGTCGTAGATGGAGACCATGTCCATGTCCGCGCGGGTCAGGTCCGTCATCGCAAAGGCGGTGTCGGCGGCCTCGGCGATCGGGGTGGCCAGCAGGTCCGCGGCGTAGGTCGGGGTCTTGAACGGAACGTGCTCGCCGAACCCCTTGACCCACACCGGACGGTTGCGGGCTCGCCGGGCGACCTCGGCGTTCGCGATCACCACGGCGGCACCGCCGACGCAGGGCATCACGATCTCCAGCATGTGCAGTGGATCGGCGATGATCGGGCTGGCCAGCACGTCCTCGACGGTCAGCGGCGTGTCACGCCAGATGGCGCCGTCGGTGTGGTTGGCGTTGACCCGCTGGTCGACGACAAGCTTGGCCATCGCCCGCTCGTCGTAGCCGTAGACCGCTCCGTAGCGGGTGGCCACCTGCCCATAGGGGCCGTTCTGGCCGAGGTTGCCGTAGGGGATCTCGAACTCCGCCTGGGGAGAACCGTATTGGTTGCTCGACGAGCCGAAGAACATCGCGTCGACCAGCGGCTTGGGTTTGCGCTCCGACATCGGGGTGATGTAGCGGGCCGGTAACGCGCACAGCACCACATCGCAGATGCCGAGTTCGATCGCGGCCGCGGCCCGCCACACCATGGCAGCGGCACTGGCCCCGCCCAGGTCGACGATCTCGGCGAAGCGGGCCGGCACGCCGAGATATTCGGCGATGGTGGAGGGCACGAAGATCTCCGACTCGCCCAGGTGCGAGGTGACGATTCCGTTGACGAGCTCACCCGATAGCCCTGCGTCGGCAAGCGCGTCCGCGCTCAGCTCGGCCCATTGCTCGAGCGTGAACGGGGCCGGGGTGCCCTTGTTCATCCGCTCGGGCGGCAGCTCGACGTAGCCGACGATCGCGGCCTCTCCTCGTAATCCCATGTGTTGTCCTCTATCTGAATGCGGTCATTTGCGGGGCAGGCCGAGGATCATCTGGGCGATGACGTTCAGCTGGATCTCGTTGGTGCCGCCGCCGATCAGTTCGGCCGGTGACAGCAGGTACGGTTCGACGACGGCCGGGTCGGAGTCGGTTGTCATCGCCAGCCGCCCGGCGATGGCCAGGGTGGCCCGGAAGGTGCGGCGCAGCAGGACGTTCATCGCCACTTTGGCGATGCTTGATGCCGGCCCCAGGCCCTGGCCGTCCAGCAGTCTGATGGTCTCGCGTACGCCGAGCGCCTTGATCGCCTGCGTGTAGGCGTCGAGCTCACCGAGAGCCCGCACCGCGTCGTCACGCTGCTCGCCCGGGGCGGCGGCCAGCCGCCGCAATGCGACCGCCCGGTCGTACTGAACGTATCCGCTGATGGCGGAACGCTCTTCGGCCATGGTGGCAAGCGCCAGCTGCCAGCCACCGGTGGGCTCGCCGAGCAGCATGTCATCGGGGACGAAGACGTCGTTGAGGAAGACCTCGTTGAACTCGGAGTCGCCGGTGACCTGCACGATCGGCTGGACTTCGATACCTGGCGAGCGCATGTCCACGATGAAGTAGCCGATGCCGCGGTGTTTGGCGGCGTCGGGATCAGTGCGGGCCAGCAGTGCGCCGTAGTCGGCGCGTTGCGCGCACGACGTCCAGATCTTGTGTCCGTTGACGCGCCAGCCGCCGTCGACCTTGACCGCCCGGGTGATCAGGGACGCCAGGTCCGAACCGGCCCCGGGTTCGCTGAAGAGCTGGCACCAAGCCAGCTCACCGCGTTGCGTCGGCGGAATCAGCTGCTGGCGCAGGGCATCCGGCGCTGCCCGCAGGAGCGACGGCAGGATCCATTCGGCGATGCCCAACGACGGCCGTATCAGGCCGGGGCGGTTGGCGAATTCCTCGACGATGATGAGCTGCTGCAACGGGGTGGCGTCGATACCCCACGGCGCCGGCCAGTGCGGCGCGATGAGCCCGGCTTCGGCGATCAGGGTTCGCTGCGGACCTGTTTCGAAGTGCGGGTAGTCGCCTTGCCGTCCGGGTCCGTCGTTGCGCAGGAGACTCGCAGCGTCGAGTGTCGCGGCGATCTCCGCCCGGAACTCGGCTTCGGCGCCGCCGAGATCGACGGTGAAATCCCGCTGCTGCGTGGTGGTGAGCTCGCCGAGGCGCCGTGCCCAACCGGTGGCGGCGCCGATCGATGCGGCGATGCTGGTGGCGCGGCGCCAGTACAGGTGCAGGTCGTGTTCCCAGGTGAAGCCGATGGCGCCGAACATCGTCAGCGTGTCCAGGACGGCGTCCGGGCACGGCGCGATGGCGGTCAGCGCCGCAGCGGCGGCCGCCATCTCGTGCTGGTCGGAGTCGTCGGAGGCTGCGCGTACGGCGTCCCAGGCGGCGGCGCTGGCCAGTTCGCTGTTCACCAACAGCATGGCCGCTTGGTGTTGCAGCGCCTGGAATGTCCCGATCGGCTTGCCGAACTGTTCGCGGGTGTGCAGATGTTGGGTGGCCGCCTCGACGCACCATCCGGCGATTCCTGCGGATACCGCCGCGGCGAGCCCGACGGTGAGCCATTCGGCACGGCCGGGGTCGATACCGGTCATGACGTCGGCCGCCGCCGCGGGGTAGCCGGTAAACGTGATCGTTCCCACGTCGGTGAGCAGATCGGTACCCGCGGCCGGCCGGACCGCCACTTCCGGTCGGGACATGTCCACGGCCAGCCAGATCGCCGCACCGTCGGTGAGCTCGGCGCAGACCAGCGCGAGCCGCGCCGAGCAGGCGCCCGAGATCAGTTCGGCGGCACCGTCGATGAGCCATCCGTCGCCGATCGGATGTGCGGTGAGCTTCGCGTACTGCGGCAGGAGCACGGTCGCCGGCGTACCCGATGACAAGGCGCCCAGAAACACCTCGCGGGCAGGTGTCGCATCGGCGAGCAGCCCGACCGCTCCCGCGGTGACCGTCGCCAGCAGCGGCCCCGGCAGGGACGCTTTTCCGGCGGCCTCCAGAACGCCGGCGGCGTCCAGCAGACCTCCGCCCTGCCCGCCGCACGATTCGGGCAGGTGGATGGCGTGAAAGCCGTTGGCCACCAGCTCCGGCCACCATCCCGGCAGCTCCCCCGCCGCCAGCGAGTCGAACGCCTTGCGGGCGTCGGCGATCGGTGCGTGCCGGGCGGCGAAGCGTCGCAGTGATTCGCCGAGTTCCCGCTGCTCGACGGTGAGTGCCACGCTCACGAGCTCTCCTGGTTCTTGGTGCGCCGCCTGCTGCGGAAGAAACCGGCGGCTTCGGCCAGTGCCTCAGTGGCCGGCCGGGGCTCCCACCCGAGTTCCCGGACGGCCTTGTCGTGACTCATCGGCGACATGATGTGCATCAGCCGTATCGACAGCGGGGTGAGTGCGGTTTCGCGCCGCCGCCGCCGCGCCGCGAACTGGGCGAGATGTCCCAGTGCCGACATCACCGCGACCGGCACGCCCCACCTCGGTGGCTCGACATCGACCGCGGCGCATGCCGCCCGGTAGATGTCGCGAGCGCTCATGAACCGTTCGGAGACGATGTAGCGTTGGCCCGGCCTGCCGCGTTGCCCGGCCAAAATCAGGGCGCGCGCCGCATCATCGACACCGACGACCTCGGCTTGCGCACCGGAGATGTAGAAGGGCAGCTTCCCGCGGACGGCAGCGGCGACCAGCCCGCCGTGCGGGGTGGGCTGCCAATCGCCGGAGCCGTAGGTGTTGGCGACGCACATCGCCACCGCAGGCAGGCCCTTGTCCCGGTGGTAGTCCAGCACCAGATTCTCGGCCTCGACCCGGCTTCGGATGTAGTCCCCGCCGGAGTCGAGCCAGTTGTGGGCGGTGCGCTCGTCGGCCAGACCGTGATCGACGCGCCCGATGGTTCCGATCGAACTGGTGAACACGAACCGGTCCAGTGCCGCGCCGGCCGCAACGTCGAGGACATGGCGCAGAGCTTCGACGTTGGTGCGGTACAACGGTTCCGGATCGGTCAGCCATGCCCGCGCATCCACGACGCAGTAGTAGACGACATCGCATCCGTTCATCGCCGAGCGCACGGCGTCCTGGTCGAAGATGTCACCGCGCCGGACGTCGACATCGAGGCCGTCGATCGCGCGTGTTGAGCTGGTGGCGCGGATCAGGACCCGAACGTCTTCGCCGGCGTCGACGAGTTGCCGGGTGACATGCGAGCCGAGGAATCCGCTGGCCCCGATGACCAACTTCTTGTGAGTATCGGCATGATCGGTCATACCGGCTCTTTCCTTGCCGTCCAGAGTGATTCGATGCGCCGCGCGGTCTCCTGCACGACCGCTCCGAGATCACTGACCTCGGCCGGAGTCATCGTCGCGAACGGGGACGCGCCCACCGACATGGTGACCGTGCCATCCGTGTCGTGGATCGGTGCGGCCACGTTGGCGATCCGATGCTCGGCGCTGTCGAGCTCACCGGGCA
>CAYNJD010000168.1:0-7145 GCA_964397355.1 uncultured Mycobacterium sp.
GACATCGCGTCGCCGGAGTGGGCGCAGCAGGCGGCCCCGACGTACCTGAACTACCGCAAGACATCGATCTACGGCGGCAGCAACGAGGTGCAGCGCACCATCATCGCGTCCACCATTCTCGGCCTGTAGGAGGTACGACGGTCATGGACTTTCAACTCAGCGACGAGCAGACTCTGCTGCGCGACACCACCCGTTCGATGTTGTCGGGTTATGACACCGAAGCCCGCAACAAGGTCGTCGACGCCGACCCGGGCTTCGACCCGCAGGTGTGGAAACAGCTGGCCGACACCGGGATTCTCGGGCTGGGGTTCGACCCGCAAGAGTCCGGGCCGCTGGAGATCATGGTGGTGCTCACCGAGATCGGCCGGCGACTGGCCCCCGAGCCCGTCGTCCACGGAGCACTCGGGCCGGGCGCACTGATCGCCGAACGCGGCGACGACGAGCAACGCGCCCTGCTCGATGCCGTCGCCGCTGGCGAGCACTTCCTGGCATTCGCCCACACTGAGCCCGGCATGCGCGGCACGGCCGGGAAGGTGACGACTGCCGCTGCGCAGCAGGGTGATTCGTGGAGCATCAGTGGGCGCAAGAACCCGGTGTTGACCGGTGACCGCGCCGACACCCTGGTGGTCAGCGCCGCGCTGCCCGACGGCGGTACGGGACTGTTCCTGGTTGACGGCGGCACCGTCACCCGGGCGCCGTACCGCACCTTCGACGGTCAGCGCGGTGCTCAGATCGACTTCGCCGATGCCCCGGCCACCCCGCTCGGTGAGGCCACCGACGCCACCGCGGCCATCGAGCACGCGATCATCCGCATCCAGGCAGCGCTGTGCGCCGAGGCGCTCGGCGCGATGGAGGAAGCGCTGCGCTTGACCACCGACTACCTCAAGACACGCAAGCAGTTCGGGGTCACGCTCAACACCTTCCAGACCCTGACCCAACGCGCCGCCGACATGTACGTGTCACTGGAGCTGGCCCGCAGCATGAGCATGTACGCGGCGATGTCGATCGCCGACGGCAACATCGACCCGGTCATCGCGGCGCGGGCGAAGCTGCAGATCGGCCGGTCCGGGCGCCACATCGCCCAGGAGGCCATCCAGTTGCACGGCGGTATCGGGATGACCTGGGAGTACCCGGTCGGCCACTACGCGGCGCGGCTCACCGCGATCGAGCACACCCTGGGTTCGTCGCAGGACCAGCTGCATGTGTTGATGGACAACCTGGGCACCTACGACCTGGCCAAGCTGTAGGCCCCACCGGCACTTAGAAGAAGAACCCCAGCTGGGCCGGCGGCGCGGCGAAGGCCGCGTCAACAGCCGCCAGCACCCCGGGATCGGCGGCGCGCAGCCGGTTCGCGGCCGCCAGCACCGACGCACGGTGCGCGCCCAGATACAGGCTGCCCAGCACATCGAGGTCCATCTCGACGTCGGCGGGCGCGTCGGTGCGGGTGCACTGCACGTCATCCCCGGTCGCCAGGGCGAAACGTCCGCCGTCGCGGCGGAACCGATCACGCACCTCGATGACCACGCGGACCTCCGCCGCATAGTTCCGCGCCCGTAGCGCCGCCGGTACGTCCATCAGCCGCAGCCACCCCTCGTCGCGGCGTGCGGTTGTGCGGGCCAGCCGGGCGTCGGTGAGCAGATACGGCAGTGGGTCATCCGGATGGGTTTCCAGGCTGACGGTCGCCATCAGGTCCAAGCCCAGCAGCGCCCGCCACAGCCCGATGCGGGCGTCGGCGGTGACGGCCCGGAACTCCCCCACCCGCGCCTCTTTGACGTCTCCGGAGTGCACCCGATACAGCGCGTAGCCGTCCGGGTGAAGCAGCGCGAACCACGGTGTGCCGCCGTCTCGCTCATCGGCCCGGTCGGCCAGCAGGTCATCCCAGAGCTCGGTGCGGCGCGCCAGCCCGCCCGGCGTCTGTCGCCGCCACCGGTCGTAGATCTGTGCCAGCTGGTCGCGGTTCGCGGCGGGTTCCGCCAACCGGACCCCGCCCGGGTCAGGCGCATCCGGGTGGAAGGCAGCGAATCGACGGTCGATCGTCAGCTGCTGCTTGACCGTCGCCGGGCCGTAGCCGAACCGCCCGTAGATGCCGCCCTCGCTGGCCGTCAGCGCAACAATCGGATACCCGGCCTCGGCGATCCGCCGGTGCAGCTCGTCATACATGGCCCGCAGCACCCCGCGCCGCCGGTGGGTGGGCGCGACGACCACACCGCTGATGCCCGCCGCGGGCACCACCTGCCCACCAGGAACGGTCAGCCGCAGGTCGAGATAGAACGCCACTCCGATGACACCCGCACGGGCATCGCAGGCCACCACCACGCCCTCGGGCGGGATCATGGTCCGCAGCGCGGCGACCCGATCCGGATGGACGAACTCACCGAATCCGGTGGCGTCCAGCAGCGCTATCGCCGGCCAATCGGCATCGGCCGCGGTGCGGACGGTCAGGTCGGTCATGAGATTCGACGGTGCCACAAAGAGCGCCGCGGCACACCTGAATATGGTGGTGAGCCATGAACACTCCCCTCCGGGTCATCCAGTGGACGACCGGCAACATCGGGCAGCGGTCGCTGCACGCCATCATCGGCCGTCCCGACATGGAGTTGGTCGGTGTCTACGCCCACGGCAAGGACAAGGTCGGCGTGGACGCCGCGACGCTGGCCGGCTGGCCGCAGCCGACCGGGGTCGCGGCAACCGACGACATCGACGCGCTGATCGCGCTGAAACCGGACGCCTGCTGCTACAACCCGCTGTGGCCGAGCATCGACGAACTGGTCCGGCTGCTGCAGGCCGGGGTCAACGTGTGTTCCACCGCGGCCTGGATCACCGGCGGCAAGCAGAGCCCGCAGGATCGCAAACGCATCGAGGACGCCTGCGCGGCCGGCAACGCGACGATGTTCGGCAGCGGTGCGCATCCGGGGTTGACCAACATGGTCGGCATGGTGCTGTCCGGGGCGTGTGAGCGGGTCGACGAGATCCGGATCACCGAGTCGGTGGACTGCTCCACCTATGAGTCCGCGGCCACCATGGCGGCGATGGGATTCGCCCAGGACCCCGACACCCCCGGCCTGGCCGAGAGTGTGCGCGTCGAAAGCGAGGTGTTTGCCGAGTCGGCGGCGATGATGGCCGACGCGATCGGCGCGCAGCTGGACAACATCACCTTCGACGTGCAGTTCACCGCCGCAACCGCCGACAGCGACCTGGGGTTCATGCAGATCCCGGCCGGCACCGTCGGCAGCGTCTTCGGCTATCACCGCGGCTGGGTGGGTGGGCGCAACGTGGTCAGCGTCGGCTTCAACTGGATCATGGGCAGCCACGTCACGCCGCCCAAGCCGGTGGCCCACGGCCATGTCATCCAGGTGTTCGGGCAGCCCAACATGCGCACCGTGATCAACTGCCTGCCGCCGAAGGACTGGAGCGAGCCGAACTTCAACGGGTTGGGTTCGATCTACACCGCGATGCCGGTCACCAACGCGGTGCCGGCGGTGGTCGCGGCCGCTCCGGGCATCGTCACGCTGGCCGACCTGCCGCCGATCACGGGCCGCGCCGCCAACGGCTGAGCGGCTGGCCACACCGGCGGTCAGCGAGGCTCGACGAAGGAGAGCCGAAGCTGGACCGCCGAATCAAACCTGCCGGTTGGCGGTGATCGCCCCCGAGGCCGCGTCGACGGTGACGTCGTGTTCGGCCAGGTCGGTGTCCCACACGTCGGCGTGCCAGACGATGGTGCCATTCATGTCGAGCAGACTCAGCTCGGTGATCGAGCCGTTGGGCACCGCCGTCAGCACCTTGTCCACCGCGGCCCGGTAGTTCAGCCGCGCCCCGTCCACATTGGCGCGGCGTTTGGCCTTGTCGGCGTCGTTGTCCTCGGTCGCGGTCGGGCCGACCAGCACCGCCGCCGCATCGGATCCGATCGTGAGCTGTTGTTCGGTGCCGTCGGCGGTGACCACCCGCGCCTTCCAGGTGCCTTCGTCGCTGGTCTGACTCTCGATGAAGATGAGCACGCTACCGGCGACCTGCGAAACGGCGAGGTCGGCGGCGCGGAGCAGGGTGTGCGGATCCGGCGGCGCGTCGGGCCCCGACCAGGACGCCCCCGGGGTTGTCGACCCGGCCGACGCCCCTCCCGACCTGCCGTTGCCGCTGCAGCCGGCCAACGCCAGCGCGACCGCGATGACCACTGCGCCCAATCGGACGCCCTTCACCAGACCGTGCATCAGCGGCCATGCTACGCAAACGCCGGCGCTGCCGCCGCGCCCCACCGCAGACTGATGGAAATTGCTGAATCCTCGCCGCACCGGTTGCGATGCTTAGCCAAGCGAAGGTTATGCTGCCCGAGGGCGAAATTCGCGGCAGCCTTCGACGTTTCCGGCGAGCCCGGAACAATCTGTCCGGCGTCGACGTTCGACCGCAGTGTTGACCAGCGGAAGGCGGTGATATGAAGAGGATCTCCATCGCCGGTCTACTCAAACGGCATTGGATTCCGCTGGTCTTCGTCGTGGTCATCTTCATATCCAGTGTGGTCGTGATGCGCCTGCACAAGGTGTTCGCCTCCCAGGAACTCAATCCCCACGCCGGCGCCGGGATCGAGATCGTGCAGTTCAACCCCAAATACGTCGCCTACGAGGCATTCGGTCCGCCGGGAACCACCGCCGACATCAACTACTGGGACGCCGAGGCGAACGTCCATCAGCTCACCGACGTGCCGCTGCCGTGGTCTTACACCGTGGTCACGGTGCTTCCCGCCGTCCAGGCCAACATGGTGGTGCAGGGCAACACCGGTGAGATCGGCTGCCGAATCAAGATCGACGACCGGTTGCTGGACGAACGACGCGCCGCCGGCGTCAACGCCCAGACGTTCTGCCTGGTGAAGTCCGGATGATCAAGCGGATCAAGGCGCAACTCGACAGCCACCAGGATCCGCACGTCAAGCGGCCGTTGTTCGCGCACCTGCTGCGCGTCTTCGCGGTGCCGATCATCATCGCCTGGATCGTGCTCACCGTCGTGGTCAACGTCTTTGTGCCACAGCTGGAAGTGATCTCCGAGGAACACTCCGCGCCGCTGGCACCGGTGGACGCGCCGTCGATGATCGCCAGCGAGCTGGTGGGCAAGAACTTCCAGGAGTACAAGTCCAACAGCACCGTGATGATGGTCGTGGTCGGCGAGGACGAACTCGGCGACGACGCCCACCACTATTACGACGAGATCGTCGCGAAGCTGGTCGCGGACAAAGAGCATGTCGAGCACGCGCAGGACTTCTGGAGTGACCGGCTGACCGCGGCGGGCGTACAGAGCTCGGATGCCAAGGCCGCCTACATCATGCTGAACCTGGTCGGCAACCAGGGCATGACCGAAGCCAACGAGTCGGTGGAAGCCGTCCGCAAGGCCATCGATGACACGCCGGCGCCGCCCGGGGTGCAGGCCTATGTCGCCGGCCCGGCGGCGCTGACCGCCGACCTGCGGGAAATCGGCGATGCCAGCCTGGTCAAGATCACGCTGTTCACCATCGCCGCGATCGCGATCATGCTGCTGATCGTCTTCCGCTCATTCGCGGCGATGCTCACGCAGCTCTTCCTGACGTTGCTGGAGTTGATCTGTGCGCGCGGCGTCGTCGCGTTCCTCGGATTCAACAACGTGATGGGCCTGACGACGTTCGCGGTCAACATCATGGTGATGCTGGCGATCGCCGCCGGCACCGACTACGGCATCTTCCTGATCGGCCGCTACCGCGAGGCCCGGCTGGCCGGCGAGGAACGGGTCGACGCCTACTACACCACCGTGCGCAGTGTCACCCCGGTGGTGCTGGGGTCCGGGCTGACCATCGCCGGGGCCTCGGCGGTGCTGTACTTCACCCGGCTGCCCTACTTCCACACCATGGGCATCCCGGTGTCGGTCGGCATGCTCGTGGTGGTCGCCGCCGCGCTCACCCTGGGGCCGGCCATGCTGGTGGTGGTCACCAGCTTCGGGTTGCTGGAGCCCAAAGCGGCCAAGCCGGGCGGGTTCTGGCGGCGCGCCGGGATCTCGGTGGTGCGCTGGCCGGGCCCGATCGCGGTGGCCAGCCTGGCGATCATCATGGTCGGTCTGGTCGCGCTACCGGGGTTCAAACCGGGCTACGATGACCGCAAGTATCTGCCCAGCGACACCCCCGTCAACGTCAGTTACGCCGCCGCGGAGAAACACTTCTCGGCGGCCCGGATGGCCCCCGACATCACCATGGTGACCTCCGATCACGACATGCGAAACCCGGCCGACATGCTGGTGCTGGACCGGGTCGCCAAGAACATCATGCGGGTGCACGGCATCGCGATGATCCAGGACATCACCCGTCCGTTGGGGATTCCGCTGCAGCACAGTTCGATTCCCTTCCAGCTCAGTGCGTCCAACCAGCTGATGATCCAGAACATGAAGACGCTCAAGGACCGGATCAAAGACATCGACACCATCTCCCAGCAACTCGACAAGGACATCGAGCTGCTCATCGAGATGTACGGGTACCTGCAGGAGGTCGACCGGACCTTCGACGACACCGCCGAGGTGACCAAGCGCACCGTGGAGGTCTCCGACCAGATCCGCGACCATCTGGCCGACTTCGACGACCAGTTCCGGCCGCTGCGCAGCTACTTCTACTGGGAGCCGCACTGCTTCGACATCCCGATGTGCTGGGCGCTGCGCAGCACCTTCGACACCACCGACGGCGTCGACCAGCTCACCGAGCACTTGCACCAGCTGTCCGCCGACATCACCAAGACGGCCCGGCTGCTGCCGCAGGCGGTCGAGTTGCTGCCGGCTGTGGTCGACACCATGAAGATCATGCGCGGCCTGGTGCTGACCGTGCACTCCACCTTCTCGGCGTTCGTCAACCAGCTGGAGGATCTGAGCAACACCCAGATCATGATGGGCCAGAGCTTCGACGACTCGAAGAACGACGACTTCTTCTATCTGCCCGCAGAAGCGTTCGACAACAAGGACTTCCAGACCGGCCTGCGGCTGTTCATGTCACCGGACGGCAAGTCGGCGCGCTTCTTCGTCACCCACCAGACCTACCCGGCTACCGCGGAGGGCATCGCCCGGGTCGAGCCGGAGCGCATCGCCGCACAGGAGGCACTCAAGCAGTCCTCGCTGTCGGACGCCAAGGTCTACGTCGGCGGGATGGCCGC
>CAYNJD010000169.1:0-7117 GCA_964397355.1 uncultured Mycobacterium sp.
CCTCGCCGGTCTCCCGGGCCGGCTGCGGCGCCCCGTCGGCCGTGCTGGCCCGGCCGCCGCGGGTGCGCCGCCGCGACCGGTTGGAGTTGCGGGGCGATCGCTGCCGGTCGGCTGAGGTCTCGCGGCGCTCGTCTGCTGCACCGCCGGCCCGCTTGGCGGCCGCGCCGCGCGGTTTGCCGATGCTGCCGGTGGCCTCGGTGGGGATGTTCAGCTCGGTGTAGAGGTGCGGCGAGCTGGAGTAGGTCTCCGCCGGGTCCGGGCAGCACAGGTTGAGGGCCTTGTCGATCATCGTCCAGCGGGCCAGCTCATCCCAGTCCACCAGGGTGACCGCCACCCCGGTGCGCCCGGCCCGGCCGGTGCGGCCGATGCGGTGCACGTAGGTCTTCTCATCGTCCGGGCACTGGTAGTTGATGACGTGCGTGACGTCATCGATATCGATGCCGCGGGCGGCCACGTCGGTGGCCACCAACACGTCGATGTCGCCGGAACGGAACGCCTTCAACGACTTCTCCCGGGCCACCTGCCCCAGGTCGCCGTGCACCGCGCCCACTTTGAACCCGCGCTCGCCGAGGTCGTCGGCCACCTTCTGCGCGGTCCGCTTGGTGCGGGTGAAGATCATCGTGGCGCCCCGGCCGCGGGCCTGCAGCACCCGGGCGACCAACTCCGCCTTGTCCAGTGCGTGGGCGCGGTAGACGAACTGCTCGGTGGCGTCGTGCACCGCCGAGGAGTGCGGCGCCTCGGCGCGGATGTGGGTGGGCTGCTTCATGAAGCCGCGGGCCAGCGTGATGATCGGGCCGGGCATGGTCGCCGAGAACAGCATCGACTGCCGGTCGTCGGGGATGCGGGCCAGGATGCGCTCGATGTCGGGCAGAAAGCCCAGGTCCAGCATCTCGTCGGCCTCGTCGAGCACCAGTACCGCCAGCCCGCCCAGCTGCAGATGGCCCTGCTGGGCCAGGTCGAGCAGCCGGCCCGGGGTGCCCACCACCACGTCGGCGCCGGCCTGCAGCGCCTCGATCTGCGGTTCGTAGGGCCGGCCGCCGTAGATGGCCTGCACCGACAGCGGCCGATCCCCGGCGGTCAGGTATTTGGCGGCGTCGGCCAGGTCACCGGAGACCTGGATGCACAGCTCACGGGTGGGCACCACGACCAATGCCCGCGGAATGCCGGTAAGCGGCCGGTCGGTACTGGTGCTGATCCGCTGCAGCAGCGGGATGCCGAAGCCGAACGTCTTGCCCATGCCGGTGCGGGCCTGGCCGATCAGGTCGTCGCCGGCCAGCGCCAGTGGCAGCGTCAGCTCCTGAATGGCGAACGCGTGCTCGATGCCGTCTTCGGCGAGCGCGCGGACGATCTCGTCGCGGACGCCCAGTTCGGCGAAGGTCGGGGGAGAGGTGGGTCGGGTGGTGGAGATAAGCGGGGTCATGCGCTGGCAGGTGCCTTTCGAAGTCGGCGCGGTATGTATGTCGATCGCGGTGCTGGTCCGGGCGCACACGCTGTGACGGTCGATACTTACTTGCCGATTCGGGGGCCCTGCACTCGCCGAGGAGGCCGGCCAACCGCGTGTACGCACATTGCGCGGCAGCGCCGAATCGGCACTGCCTGCGGTCATCCTACCTGTTCGGGCCGCGCAGCGGTCCACTGCGGCGGAACGCCTACAGTGTGGTGATGAATTCGGTTCCCTCGGCCGACCCGGTGGCACAGGCCTCCCAGCCCCGACTGTCGGCCGATCATCCCGGTGTCAACGAGCTTTTCGCGCTGCTGGCCTACGGCGAGGTGGCCGCCTTCTACCGGCTCACCGACGAGGCCCGGATGGCGCCCGACCTGCGCGGGCGGATCTCGATGGCGGCCATGGCCGCCGCCGAGATGGGTCACTTCGAGTTGCTGCGCGAAGCGCTGGACTCCCGCGGCGTCGACGTGGTGGCGGCGATGTCGAAATATGCCACCGCACTGGACAATTACCACCGGCTGACGATGCCCAGCACCTGGTTGGAGGCGCTGGTCAAGACCTACGTCGGCGACGCGATGGCGGCGGACTTCTACCTGGAGATCGCCGACGGGCTGCCGGACGAGGCGGCCGACGTGGTGCGCGCGGCGCTCGCCGAGACCAAGCACTCCCAGTTCGTCGTCGAGGAAGTGCGCAGCGCCGTCACGGCCAGCGCCAAACAGCGCAGCCGGCTGGCGCTGTGGTCGCGCCGGTTGCTGGGTGAGGCGATCACCCAGGCCCAGTACGTGCTGGCCGACCACGACGAACTCGTCGATCTGGTGATGTCCGGCGCCTCCGGGCTGACCCATCTGGCCGGGTTCTTCGACCGGGTCCAGCACACCCACGACGAGCGCATGCGCGAGCTCGGACTGGCCTAGCGCCCGGATCGTCGCCGGCGTTATCGCCGACGGCGAACAGCCGGTGCGTACCCACCGCGCGGCTGTCTACTAGCCTGCTAGACAACGCCCGACGCACAACGAAAGGGGCCGGCGTGGAGGTCAAGATCGGGGTCACCGACAGCGCGCGCGAACTGGTCATCAACAGTGCTCAGACGCCCGACGAGGTCGAGAAGCTGGTCGCCGCCGCGCTGGCCAAGGGCGCGGCGAACTCCGAGGTGCTGTCGCTGACCGACGACAAGGGCCGTCGTTTCCTGGTGCAGGCCGCCAAGGTCGCCTACGTGGAGATCGGCATCGCCGACAGCCGCCGCGTCGGTTTCGGTATCGGTACCGACGTCGCTACCGGGGCCGGCTCTTCTTAGCGGGTGAGGGGCACGTGTGACAGCCCGCCCCAGGCGAACGCCACCGTGCCCTCGACGGCGTCTTCCTTGGAGATCGGACGGTCGCTGTCGAGCCAGTACCGGGCGCAGTCCACGCTGATCGCGACCAGCCCCACCGCAACCATCCGGGCGCGGTGCGGGTCGAGACCGGAGTCGTGGCTGACCAGGTCGAAGATCGCGTCGATGCACGATTCGGTGGCCACCCGCACCTGGACCGCGACCTGCGGCTCGGCGACGTTGTCGTTCTCGAAGATCAGCCGGTAACCCTGGCCGTCGTGCTCGATGAAGTCGAAGAACGCCTGCACCGCCGACCGCAGCCGTTGCCGATTGTCGGTGGTGGTCCGCAGCGCCTGTCGCACCCCGGAGACCAGGTTCTCCACGTGCCGGGCCAGCACCGCCAGGTACAGCTCCAGTTTGGACGCGAAGTGCTGGTAGAGAATGGGTTTGCTGACCCCGGCCCGGTCGGCGATCTCGTCCATGCCGGCCGCGTGGTAGCCACGGTCGACGAACACCTCACTGGCCGCGATCAGCAGTTGGCCGCGGCGCTCGTCGCGGGGCAGTCGGCTGCCCCGGCGGCCGCCTGCCGCCGGCGCCTTGGTGCCGCTCGAGCCGCGGCCGGCCGGCTTGGCGCCACCCCGCTCGGCCGTGTCGATCGGTTTGCTCATCGACTCCTCAATCCGGTCCTCCGCGGCCGCGGGAATGGGTATTCGACGGCCGGTGCGTGAAAGCGAGACTACGCGCCGTATCGGGAACGCCCATCAGCGACATCCACCAATCCGGTCCGTGGCGGTTTGGTGACGGCCCGCACCGCAGGCCGCTGGCGCGGCGAAGAGTCCCAGCTCGCAGTGGTTGTGTCATCCTGGGACGGTGACCTACGACCCGGGGCTACACGGCGGCGGTCGGACCCCGGTGCTTCGGGATCGCTTCCGCGAGCCGCTGCGTGCCCAGCGTGATCCGCTCGCGGCCGGCGCCGGGCGGCTGCGGTCCGACCGCGACGTCCACCGGCAGTGGCGCAAGCAGAGTTGGCTGGGCAGGTTCGTCTCCACCTACGGTTGGCGCGCGTACGCGCTGCCGGTGCTGATGGTGCTCACCGTGGTGGTGGTGTATCAGACCGTCACCGGCACCGGGGTGCGCACCCAGGCCGCCGACGAACCGGTCCAGGCGCCGCCGACGATCGGGTCGGCCGGCACTTCGATCATCGGCGCGCCGCCGCGGGGTCTCACCGAATTCGACGTCAACCTGCCGACCGGGATGCTGCCCGATGGGGGGCCGTTCACCGAGGCCGGCGACATGGCCTGGCACATCATTCCCGGCACCGTGCCGCAGTTCGGCCAGGGCACCGAGAAGGTGTTCGCCTACACCATCGAGGTGGAGAACGGCATCGACACCACCGCGTTCGGCGGCGACGAGGCGTTCGCCCGGATGGTCGACCAGACGCTGCGCAACCCCAAGGGGTGGACGCACACCCCGCAGATCGGCTTCGTCCGGGTGGACGGCAACAGCGGGGTCGACCCCGACTTTCGTATCTCGCTGACGTCGCCGATGACGGTCCGGGAGGGCTGCGGCTACGAGATCCCGCTGGAAGCGTCCTGCTACAACCCGTCCTACGGGGTGAACTCGCAGCCGCGGGTGTTCATCAACGAGGCCCGGTGGGTGCGCGGCGCGGTGCCGTTCCAGGGCGACATCGGCTCCTACCGGCAGTATCTGATCAACCACGAGGTCGGTCACGCCATCGGCTTCCAGCACCACGAGCCGTGCGACAAACAGGACGGCCTGGCGCCGGTGATGATGCAGCAGACGTTCGGCACCTCCAACAACGACGCGGCGAAGTTCGACCCGGACTGGGTCAAGGCCGACGGCAAGACCTGCCGGTTCAACCCGTGGCCTGCCCCGATTCCCTGAGGGAAGCTTCCCGGGCCGTTTGTCGTTGACCCGACCAGCTGCTGTGATGGTTGGCGGAAACGACTTTGAGGAGATTGTTCGGTGTCGATATCACTGCCGCCGCTGGTGGAGCCGGCCGGCGAGCTGACCAGGGATGAAGTAGCGCGCTACAGCCGCCACCTGATCATCCCGGACGTGGGCGTGCAGGGTCAGAAGCGGCTCAAGAACGCGCGGGTGCTGGTGATCGGCGCCGGCGGGCTGGGCGCTCCGACACTGCTGTACCTGGCGGCCGCCGGTGTGGGCACCATCGGGATCGTCGACTTCGACGTCGTCGACGAATCCAACCTGCAGCGCCAGGTCATCCACGGGGTCTCCGATATCGGCCGGTCCAAGGCCGAAAGCGCCCGCGACTCGATCAAGGAGGTCAATCCGCTGGTGCAGGTCCAGCTGCACCAGGTGCGGTTGGACACGTCGAACGCCGTCGAGCTGTTCGAGGCCTACGACCTGATCCTGGACGGCACCGACAACTTCGCCACCCGCTATCTGGTCAACGATGCCGCGGTGCTGGCGCACAAGCCGTACGTGTGGGGGTCGATCTTCCGGTTCGAAGGCCAGGTCTCGGTGTTCTGGGAGGACGCGCCGGACGGGCTGGGGCTGAACTACCGCGATCTGTACCCGGAGCCCCCGCCGCCGGGGATGGTGCCGTCCTGCGCCGAGGGCGGGGTGCTGGGGATTCTGTGCGCGTCGATCGGGTCGGTGATGGGCACCGAGGCCATCAAGCTGATCACCGGCATCGGGGAGCCGCTGCTGGGCCGGCTGATGGTCTATGACGCGCTGGAGATGAGCTACCGCACCATCGGCATCCGCAAGGATCCCGCCACGCCGAAGATCACCGAGCTGATCGACTACGAGGCGTTCTGCGGGGTGGTCTCCGACGAGGCGGCCGACGCCGCCGCGGGGTCCACCATCACCCCGGCGGAGCTGCGCGAGCTGCTGGACTCCGGGCAGCAGCTGGAGCTGATCGACGTGCGTGAGCCGGTGGAATGGGAGATCAACCGCATCGAGGGCGCCCGGCTCATCCCGCAGTCGACGATCAACACCGGCGAGGGGCTGGCGACCCTGCCGCAGGACCGGATGTCGGTGCTGTACTGCAAGACCGGCATCCGTTCGGCGGAGGCGCTGGCCACCCTGAAGAAGGCCGGATTCGCCAACGCGGTTCATCTGCAGGGTGGAATTGTGGCGTGGGCCAAGCAGATGCAGCCCGACATGGTGATGTACTGACCCACGGCGAGGCTCCGTCCCGCGCTTGCGGTCACCGCTTAGGCTGACCCTGTGACCGTCGAGCCGCCACCTGAACACGTGCTGGCGACGTTCGGCCTTCGCGGCGTCGAGCCCACCCCGCTCGGTGCCGGCTGGGAGGACGGCTGGAAGTGCGGGGAAGTGGTGCTGTCGATGGTCGCCGACCACGCGCGCGCGGCATGGTCGGCCAAGGTGCGCGAGACGCTGTTCGCCGACGGCATCCGGCTGGCCCGCCCGGTGCGCTCCACCGACGGCCGCTATGTGGTGTCGGGCTGGCGGGCCGACACCTTCGTCGCCGGCAGCCCGGAGCCCCGCCATGACGAGGTGGTGTCGGCGGCGGTTCGGCTGCACGAGGCCACCGCCAAGCTGGAGCGGCCCCGGTTCCTCACCCAGGCCCCGGTCGCGCCGTGGGCCGATGTCGACGTGTTCATCGCCGCCGACCGGGCCGCGTGGGAGGAACGCCCGTTCGCCTCGCTGCAGGCCGGCGCCCGGCTGGCCCCGGGCTCGGTGGACGGTCAGCGTTCGATCGACCTGATCAATCAGCTCGCCACCCTGCGCAAGCCCACCAAAAATCCCAGTCAACTGGTGCACGGCGACCTCTACGGCACGGTGCTGTTCTCCGGCGCCGCGGCACCCGGCATCACCGACATCACCCCGTACTGGCGGCCGGCGTCCTGGGCCGCCGGAGTGGTGGTGGTGGACGCCCTGTCGTGGGGCGACGCCGACGACGGACTCATCGAACGCTGGGAGTCACTGCCGGAATGGCCGCAGATGTTGTTGCGCGCGTTGATGTTCCGGCTCGCGGTGCACGCACTGCATCCGCGGTCGACGGCCGAGGCGTTCCCCGGACTGGCCCGCACGGCGGCACTGGTGAGGCTGGCGCTGTAGCGTCAGAACCGGTGGCGGAAGGTACGCAGGTCCACCCGGCCGTCGACCGCCAAGATCCCCTCGGCGCGAAGCCTTTCCAGCTGTTCGGTGCGCAGCTGCGCCGCCGGCCGCCCAGACGCCGTGATCACCCGGTGCCACGGTAGATCCGAGCCGTCGGTCCGCAGAATCCAGCCCACGATCCGCGGGCTGGAAAGCCCTGCCGCCGAAGCGATGTCACCGTAGGTGGCGACCCGGCCGGCCGGGATGCCGACGATCAGCGCGCGCACCCGCTCGACCTGTTCGTCGGTGACCGC
>CAYNJD010000170.1:0-7102 GCA_964397355.1 uncultured Mycobacterium sp.
GTGCAGCGGGAGGGCAAGCAGGCCAAGGTCTCCGACGTCGAGTACGTCACATGAGACGGCTGGCGTACGGGGTGCTGCCGGGGCTGGTGCTGGTGCTGGCGATCGCAGCGGGATGGTTGAAGTGGTACGACGGGTCCATTCGGGCCGAAGATGCGCTGCGCACCGAAACCATCAGGGTGGCAACCGAATCCACGATCAAAATGCTGTCGTTTCAGCCCGACACCGTCGAACGCGATCTGGCCGGGGCGCAGCAGTTGATGACCGACGGCTTCCGGGCGCAGTTCGCGGCGCGAGCGCGCGATCAGATCATCCCGGATGCCAAGGCGCGCAACGTCACCGCGGTAGCTGAGGTTCCCGGGGCGGCAGCGGTGTGGGCCACGCGCGACCACGCCGCGGTGCTGGTCTTCGCCGACCGCACCATCACGGTCGGCTCGGACGAGCCCGCCGACATCGACTCGAGCTACCGGGTGACGTTGGACAAGGTCGACGGCCGGTGGCTGGTAGCCGGCTTCAAGCCGGTCTGAGGGGCAGACGATGAGTGAACCGCGGTGGATCGACGTGGCGGCGCCCGAAGTGGCGCTCAAAGCACTGAGTTGGGGAAAGCCGGGTAACCCGGTCGCGTTGTGCCTGCACGGATTTCCCGACACCGCCTACGGGTGGCGGCGGGTGGCGCCCCGCCTGGCCGCGGCCGGCTGGCACGTGGTGGCGCCGTTCCTGCGGGGATACGCCCCGTCGTCGATCCCGGCAGATGGCAGCTATCACATCGGCGCGCTGATGCATGACGCGCTGCGGGTGCACCAAGCCGTCGGCGGCACCGGTCGCGATGTGGTGATCGGTCACGACTGGGGAGCGTTGACGGCCACCGGGCTGGCCGCCTGGCCGGACAGTCCTTTCGCCAAAGCGGTGATCATGTCGGTGCCCCCGCCCGCGGCGCTTCGCCATGTCGGCGCAACCGACCGGCTCGTCATGGCCGGCCAACTGCCGGCGCAGCTGTTACGCAGCTGGTACATCGGCTACTTCCAGCTGCCGTGGCTGCCGGATCGGTCCGCTTCCTGGGTGCTGCCGCGGCTGTGGCGGCGGTGGTCGCCGGGCTATGACGCCGAGGAGGACCTGCGACACGTCGACGCGGCCATCGGGACGCCGGAGGGCTGGCGCGCGGCGCTCGGGCCGTACCGGGCGCTGCGCAGTGTCCGGGTGCCCGAGCGCTACGCGGATCTGCATTCGCACTGGCTGCAGCTGCCGCGGCTGCCCAGCCTGTATCTGCACGGCCGCACCGACGGCTGCATGTCGCCGACGTTCACCCGATGGGTGGAGCAGGCGCTCCCGCCAGACAGCGCGGTGGCCGTCGTCGAGCACGCCGGGCACTTCCTGCAACTCGAGCAGCCCGAGGAGGTCGCCGACCGCGTGCTGCACTTCCTGAGCTGATGAGCGCGGCGATGCGTGAACACCGGATGGCCGCCGTCGACGCACAGTTCTACTGGATGTCGACGAAGATCCCCAGCGACCAGTTCCTGCTGTACGCCTTCGCCGGGGTGCCGGACGACCTGGACGGCGCCGTCGCCGACGTGCTGGAACGCGCCCGGGTGAACCCGGACCTGACCGTGCGCGCCCAGGAGGTCAGCCGGTGGCGCTATCCGCGGTGGGTGCCGACGCACGAGCAGCTGCGGGCCGTCGTCCACCACGTCCCCGACTGGGCCGGTTGCCTGGACGCGGTGGTGCGACTCGCCGACGACCAACTCGACGTCCGGGATGCGCCGTGGCGGCTGCACGTGTTCGCCCCGGTCCAGGGCATCCCGGGCCACCCCGGCGCCGGCACGGTGGCGGTGCTGCAGGTGGCGCACGCCCTCGCCGACGGCGCGCGGGCCTCGGCGCTGGCCGCCTGGCTGTTCGGACGGGACGCGCCGGTCGCCGCGGTGGCCGGACCGGGGCGTGGTGTTCTGCCCTGGCGGGCCGTTGTCGCAGCACGTGCACACCGCGCCCGCGCCAGGGACACCCGGGCCGGGTTGCTGCCGCCACCGGTCGGGGACCGCCCGTCGCTGGCTACCAACACCCGGCCGGCCGGCGCCCGCGCGGTGCGCGCGCTGGTGCGGCAGCGAGCCGAGTTGAGCGGACCGACCGTCACCGTGGCGGTGCTGTCGGCGGTGTCGGCGGCGCTGTCGGAGTATCTCGACGAGCCGTGCCACTCGCTGGGCGCCGAGGTACCGATGGCCAAGGCCGGTGTTCGCCTGGCCAATAACCATTTCGGCAATATCCGGGTGGGGCTGTACCCGGACCGGAACCCGGTTGACCGTGTCGAAGCGATCGCCGCCGATGTGGCCACCGGCCGGCTCCGGGCCCGCCATCCCGCCTCGGCCGCCGCCGACCGGGCGTTCGCGGCGACACCGGCGGCGTTGCTGCGCTGGGGCGTCGAGAAGTTCGACGCGAGCGTCCCGCCGGAACGGGTGGCCGGCAACACCGTGGTGTCCAGCGTGTACCGGGGTGCGGCGGACCTGCGTTTCGGTGGCGCGCCGGTGCTGCTGACCTCGGGTTTTCCCGCGCTGTCCCCGGCGATGGGGCTGACCCACGGCGTGCACGGTATCGGCGACACCGTCGCGATCAGCGTGCACGCCGCCGAGTCGGCGATCGGCGATATCGAGGTGTATGTGCGGTTGCTGGAGGCGGCGTTGTAGGTTGGGGCGCATGGCCGAAGCTGCTGATGTCGCTCTTTTGATACTGCGTCTGGTGCTGGGCGTGACCCTGGCCGCGCACGGATTCAACAAGTTCTTCGGCGGGGGCCGCATCCCCGGCACCGCGAGGTGGTTCGAGAGCATCGGGATGAAGTACGGGAAGTTCCAGGCGGTGACGGCGGCCACCGCCGAGATCGCCGCCGGGTTGGGATTGGCCGTCGGGCTGCTCACCCCGATCACCGCCGCCGGGTTCGTGGCGCTGATGGTGGTCGCGGTGTGGACCGTGCACCGGTCGAACGGCTTCTTCATCATCAAGGAGGGCTGGGAGTACAACCTGGTGCTGGCCACCGGCGCCGTCGTGGTCGCCATGCTCGGCCCGGGCCGGCTCAGCGCCGACCACCAGATCTTCTGCCACTGCTGGGCCAACGGCTGGACGGGGCTGGCGATCTCGCTGGGTCTGGGGTTGGCCGGCGCCATCGGCCAGCTGGCCCTGTTCTATCGCCGGCCGGCCAAGTCCGCCGACAGCGGCGAGTAGGGCAACCCGCTGCCGGCGTTCTCGTCGACGACGACCGGCCGGCCCAGGTAGGGGAAGGCCCGCTGCGGGCAGGCCTCGCGGTCGCAGATCTTGCAACCCGCCCCGATCGGCACCACGGTGGCCGCATCGTCCAACGCGACGCCGGTGGAGTACACCAGTTTGTCGGCGTGCGCCAGATCGCAGCCCAATCCGACGGCGAAGGTCTTGTGCTGGCCCAGATACCCGCGGCCCTCGGGCGGTGTGGTGGTGGCGATCCAGAAATACTTGCGCCCGTCGGGCATCTGGGCGACCTGAGTGATGATCCGGCCCGGCTGGCTGAAGGCGTCGTGCACCACCCACAGCGGACAGCTGCCACCGACCCGGCTGAAGTGAAACGCGGTGGCCGACTGCCGCTTAGAGATGTTCCCCGCCTTGTCGGTGCGCACGAAGATGAACGGCACCCCGCGCCGTCCGGGCCGTTGCAGCGTGGACAGTCGGTGACACACCGTCTCGAACCCGACCTCGAAACGTCGGCCCAGCAGGTCTATGTCGTAACGTAATTCGGTGGCGGAGCGGTGAAACTGCCGGTACGGCAGCAGGAACGCCCCGGCGAAGTAGTTGGCCAACCCGATCCTGGCCACCCCGCGGGCTTCCGGACTCAACAGTTGATCCCCGGCCACGATGTCGGACAGCAGTTCGGCCTGAGTCAGCAGCGCCAGCTGGGTGGCGATCTGGAAGGCGCGCTGGCCGGCCAACAGCCAATGCGCGATGCGCAGCACCTTGGTCGCCGGGTCGAAGACGCGCTTGGTTCCGGCAGGCAGGTCGTCGACGACCACCACGGTGACACCGAAGCGTTCGGCCATCAGCGCCGATAGCTGAATGTCCAGGCCGCCGAACCGCATTCCGGTGTCGGCGAACAGCTTCTCGGCGGCCTCGTCGAGGTCGCCGATGTAGTTGTTGCGGTCGTAGAAGAAGTCGCGGACCTCCTCGAACGGCATCGGGCGTGCCATGGTCTGCGCCGAGTCGCCGGACACCCGCGAGCGATAGGACTCCAGTTCCTCGGTGGCGTCGCGCAGCCGACGGTGCATGGTGACCAGGCTGTTGCCGACCTCGGGCATGCGTGCGACCAGTTCCTCGATCTGGGTGTCGCTGGCGGCATGTTCGCCGGCGGTGGCGGTGAACACGTCGCGCAGGTCGGCCACCAGCCGGGCGTCGGAGTCGGGCGAGAAGTACTGCGCAGGCAGGCTGAACCGCTCGGTGAGGGCCAACAGCACCGACACCGTCAGTGGCCGCTGGTCGTTCTCGAGCTGGTTGACGTAGCTGGTGGACAGGTCCAGCTCGCGCGCCAACGCCACCTGGGTCAGGCCGCGCTCCTCGCGCAGGCGTCGCAGCCGGGCCCCGGCGAAGGTCCGGGCGGTAGATGGTGCCATGCCCGCACCTTAGTCCCCGGATACGTTCGCAACGTTCGCAAAAACAGTGATTCAAGGACGCTCAAATACGCATTTACCGTATGTTTCGGCACCTGAGAATCGTGCGTACGGTGTGAAGTATGCAGGTACATGACGTCCGAACCCACCGCAGTTCCGCGGACTTTCCCCGCTCGCAACACCTCGCCGCCAAGATCGCGAAGGTGGCCGCCGACCCGGTGGCCGTCCCCGACGACACCGCCGAGATGATCATCAACCGGATCATCGACAACGCCGGCGTCAGCGCCGCCTCGGTGCTGCGGCGGCCGGTGACGGTCGCCCGCCGGCAAGCGCTGGCTCACCCGGCGGTTCCGGGCGCGCAGGTGTTCGGGGTGCCGGGCGCCTTCTCGGCGGAGTGGGCGGCGTGGGCCAACGGCGTCGCGGTGCGGGAACTGGACTTCCACGACACGTTCCTGGCCGCCGAGTACTCCCACCCCGGTGACAACATCCCGCCGCTGGTCGCCGTCGCCCAGCAACTCGGTGTGGCCGGTGCCGACCTGATCCGCGGCCTGGCCACCGCCTATGAGGTGCAGATCGATCTGGTCAAGGGCATCTGCCTGCACGAGCACAAGATCGACCATGTCGCGCACCTGGGCCCGTCGGTGGCCGCCGGTATCGGCACCATGCTCCGGCTGGACCCGGAGGTGATCTATCAGGCGATCGGTCAGGCGCTGCACCTGACCACCGCCACCCGGCAGTCCCGCAAGGGGCTGATCTCCAGCTGGAAGGCGTACGCGCCCGCGCTGGCCGGCAAGGTCGGCATCGAGGCGGTCGACCGGGCGATGCGCGGGGAAGGCTCCCCGGCGCCGATCTGGGAGGGCGAAGACGGCGTGATCGCCTGGCTGCTGTCCGGGCCGGAGCACACCTACCGGGTGCCACTGCCCGGACCCGGCGAGGCCAAGCGCGCCATTCTCGACAGCTACACCAAGGAGTACTCCGCCGAGTACCAGAGCCAGGCGCTGATCGACCTGGCGCGACGGCTGCGCGAGCGGATCGGGGATCTCGACCAGGTCGCCACGATCGTGCTGCACACCAGCCACCACACCCACCATGTGATCGGCACCGGATCGGGCGACCCGCAGAAGTTCGACCCGGACGCCTCGCGGGAGACCCTGGACCACTCGGTGATGTACATCTTCGCCGTCGCGCTGCAGGACGGCAGCTGGCACCACGAACGCTCGTATGCGCCGGAGCGCGCGCACCGGCCCGACACCATCGAGTTGTGGCACAAGATCTCCACCGTCGAGGATCCGGAGTGGACCCGTCGCTACCACTCGACTGACCCGAACGCAAAGGCGTTCGGGGCACGGGCGGAGGTGACGCTGAAAAGCGGCGAGGTGATCATCGATGAGCTGGCGATCGCCGACGCGCATCCGCTGGGGGCCCGGCCGTTCGGGCGCAAGCAGTACGTCGCGAAGTTCACCGATCTGGCCGACGGCGTCGTCGACCCCGCCGAGCAGCACCGGTTCCTGTCGGCCGTCGAGCACCTGGCGGACCTGCCCGGCGGCGAGCTGGGCGCGTTGAACATCCTGATCGACCCGCTGGTGCTCGACGCCGCACCGCAAACCCCGGAGGGAATCTTCCGATGACCGGGTTGCTGGGTTCTGCGGCCGCGCCCGCCGACAAGCGGGCGGCGTTCCGGGCGGGCCTGGCTTCCGGGCGGCTGCAACGCTTTCCGGGCGCCTTCTCGCCGCTGGTGGCCAAACTGATCGCCGAGATCGGGTTCGAGGGTGTCTACGTCTCCGGTGCGGCGCTCTCCGCCGACCTGGGGTTGCCGGACATCGGGCTGACCACCCTGACCGAGGTGGCCGGACGCGGAGCGCAGGTCGCGGCGGTCACCGACCTGCCCACGTTGATCGACGCCGACACCGGGTTCGGCGAGCCGATGAGCGCGGCGCGTACCGTCACCGTGCTCGAAGACGCCGGACTGGCCGGCTGCCACCTCGAAGACCAGGTGAACCCCAAACGGTGCGGACACCTGGACGGCAAAGCGGTGGTGCCGCCGGCCGAGATGGTCAAGCGGCTGCGGGCGGCGGTCGCGGCGCGACGCGACCCCGACTTCGTCATCTGCGCCCGCACCGACGCCGCCGGCATCGAGGGGCTGCCCGCCGCGATCGACCGGGCCAAGGCCTACGCCGATGCCGGAGCGGACCTGATCTTCACCGAAGCGCTCTGTAGCCCAGCCGATTTCGAGCGGTTCCGCGCCGCCGTGGACACCCCGCTGCTGGCCAACATGACCGAGTTCGGCAAGTCGGAGCTGCTGACCGCCCGGCAGCTGGGCGACATCGGCTACGACGTGGTCATCTACCCGGTCACCACGCTGCGGCTGGCGATGTTCGCCGTCGAAGCGGGCCTACGGGAGATCGACACGGCCGGAACGCAATCCGGGCTGCTGGAGGCGATGCAGCACCGCAGCCGGCTCTACGAGCTGCTGCGCTACGCCGACTACAACCAGT
>CAYNJD010000171.1:0-7094 GCA_964397355.1 uncultured Mycobacterium sp.
GTGCGCCGCCGCGGCGACGATCGCCGACAGGGCCGGCTGGCTGGTCGTGCCCGCCAACGCGGCGGACGCACCGTCGACGGCGTCGGCTCCGGCGTGCCACGCCGCCACGTAGGTCGCGAGCTGACCGCCCGGGGTGTCGTGGGTGTGCACGTGCACCGGCAGATCGAAGTTGCTGCGCAGCGCCTTGACCAGGGTCGCGGCGGCCGGGGCGCGCAGCAGGCCCGCCATGTCCTTGATCGCCAGCACATGCGCGCCGGCCTCGACGATCTGCTCGGCGAGTTTCAGGTAGTAGTCGAGGGTGTAGATCGTCTCGTTCGGGTTCGACAGATCCCCGGTGTAGGAGAGGGCGACCTCCGCGAGGGTGGTGCCGGTCTCGCGGACCGCGTCGATGGCCGGGCGCATCGAGTCGACGTTGTTCAGCGCGTCGAAGATCCGGAAGATGTCGATGCCCGTTGCGGTGGCCTCGGCCACGAACGCCGAGGTCACCAGTTCCGGATAGGGCGTGTAGCCGACGGTGTTGCGGCCCCGCAGCAGCATCTGCAGGCAGATGTTGGGCAGCGCCTCACGCAGCGCGGCCAGCCGCTCCCACGGGTCCTCCTTCAAAAACCGCAGCGCCACATCGTAGGTCGCCCCACCCCAGCACTCCATCGACAGCAGTTGCGGAGTCGTCCGGGCGACATACGGCGCCACGTTGAGCAGGCCCTTGGTGCGCAACCGGGTGGCCAGCAGCGACTGGTGGGCGTCCCGGAAGGTCGTCTCGGTCACCCCGACCGCCGGCGACTCCCGCAGCCAACGGGCGAAGCCCTCCGGTCCGAGTTCCATCAGCCGCTGCTTGGAGCCGGGCGGCGGTGCGCTCGCCAGGTCGATCTCGGGCAGCTTGTCACGCGGATACACCGCCGACGGCCGCGCCCCGTGCGGCTGGTTGACGGTGACGTCGGCCAGGTAGTTCAGGATCTTGGTGCCGCGGTCGGCCGACGAATGCGAGGTCAGCAGGTGCGGGCGTTCGTCGATGAACGACGTGGTGACCCGGCCGGCACCGAAATCGGGATCGTCGAGCACCGCCTGTAGGAACGGGATGTTCGTCGACACCCCGCGGATGCGGAACTCGGCGATCGCCCGGCGTGCCCGGTTCACCGCGGTGGGAAAGTCCCGGCCCCGGCAGGTCAGTTTGACCAGCATCGAGTCGAAGTGCGGACTGATCTCCGCGCCCAGGTGGGTGCCGCCGTCCAGCCGGATCCCGGCGCCGCCGGGGCTGCGGTAGGCGGTGATCCGGCCGGTGTCGGGCCGGAAGCCGTTCGCCGGATCCTCGGTGGTGATCCGGCACTGCAGCGCCGCGCCGTGCGGCACGATGTCCTGCTGCCGCAGACCCAGGTCGTCGAGCGACTCCCCGGCGGCGACCCGCAGTTGCGCGGAGACCAGATCGACGTCGGTGATCTCCTCGGTTACGGTGTGCTCCACCTGGATTCGCGGATTCATCTCGATGAAGACGTAGTGGCCGCGCTCGTCGAGCAGGAACTCCACCGTGCCCGCGCAGCTGTAGCCGATGTGCCGGGCGAAGGCGACGGCGTCGGCGCAGATCTGCTCCCGCAGCGCCGGGTCCAGGTTCGGCGCCGGCGCCAACTCGACGACCTTCTGGTGGCGGCGCTGCACGCTGCAGTCCCGCTCGTAGAGGTGCACGACGTTGCCGTGGGTGTCGGCCAGGATCTGCACCTCGATGTGACGCGGGTTGATCACCGCCTGTTCGAGGTAGACCGTGGCGTCGCCGAACGCCGATTCGGCTTCCCGGCTGGCGGCTTCGATGGCCTCGGCCAGCCCGCCGATGTCGGCGACCCGGCGCATCCCGCGGCCGCCCCCGCCCGCGACGGCCTTGACGAACAGCGGAAACGACATATCGGCTGCGGCCGCGACCAATTCGTCGACCGAACGCGACGGCTCCGACGACGCCAGCACCGGCAGCCCGGCCTCTCGCGCGGCGGCCACCGCATGGGATTTGTTGCCGGCCAGCGCCAGCACGGCGGCACTGGGGCCGACGAAGGCGATGCCGGCGTCCGCACACGCCTGTGCCAGCTGCGGATTCTCCGAGAGAAAGCCGTAACCGGGATAGACCGCGTCGGCGCCGCATCGCAGTGCGGTGGCAACGATGGCCTCCACCGACAGATAGCCGCGCACCGGGTGCCCCGCTTCGCCGATCTGGTAGGACTCGTCGGCTTTGAGCCGGTGCACCGAATTGCGGTCCTCATAGGCATACACCGCGACCGTCTCGATCCCGAGTTCATAGGCGGCGCGAAACGCGCGGATAGCGATCTCTCCGCGGTTGGCCACCAGCACTTTGGAGATCACAGGGCACCCCTTAAGTCAGCGTCAACCAGTAATCCTGAAATCTGAGGAATATCAACAGGAATAACGCGACAAACCATAACGCAAGAAGTGTCCACCGCCATCGGTGCAAAAGCTGCAAATTTTTGCGTAGCGCAACCGGCTCGAATGCGAGGGATGCGAATATCACCAGCAGGACCATCGTGACCGCCCAGACCACCATGCAGTAGGGGCACAGCGCGCCGATCCGGTACAGACTCTGGAAGATCAGCCAGTGCACGAAACCGGCACCGGCCAGTGTGCCGATCGCCAAGCCAGCCCAATACCACTGCGGCAGAGCGACTTTGGTCACCGCCAGCACCCCGGTGACGATCACCACGGTGAACGCCACGATTCCCATCAGCGGATTGGGGAAACCCAGCACCGAAGCCTGCGGTGTGGCCATCACCGAACCGCAGGACAGCACCGGGTTGAGGTTGCACGACGGCACGTAGGCCGAATCGGTCAGCAGCCGGATCTTCTCCACGGTCAGCGTGACCGAGGCGGCCAGCCCGATCAGTCCGCCGATCAGCGTCGCCCAGGCCGCCGATGCCGCTACCGGAACCCCCGGCACCGGCGGTGCGGGTGACTCGACCGCCGGAGCCGCGATGCTCACGACTCCTTGGCCGGTGAGTCCATCCCCGGCACGTCCCCGACGATCTCCCGGATCTTGGAGACCAGCGCCTCCGGCGTCGACGGACGGTAGTCCTCGCCGTTGATGCGCAGCGTGGGGGTGGCGTGGATGCCGGCGGCCTGGGCCATGCCGCCCACCATCTTGAGGTACTTGCCGCTGTTGATGCACGACGGCACGCTGCCGGCGGCCCCGGCCTGGCGGGCCAGTTCGATCAGGCGCTTGTCGTCGGGGAACTGGGTGCCGATCTCCGAGGGCTGCAGTTCCTCGGTGTACAGCGCGGTGTGGAACCGGCGGAAGGCGTCGATGCTCTCGTCGGCGACGCAGTAGGCGGCGGCACCGGCCCGCGACGAATAGTTGTCGTTCTGCGGGCGGTCCAGGATCGCGACCATGTGATAGTCGGCGGCGATGGCCCCGCTGTCGATCAGCCGGGACACCGTCGGGCCCAGCACTCGTTCGAGGTTGCCGCACGCCGGGCACAGGAAGTCCTCGTAGAACGACACCACGGCCTTCGGCTCGTCGGTGCCCTCCTTGGTGATCAGCTTGCTCGAGGTCACCCGCACCGCCTCGCCGGCTCCGGGGCCCTTCTTGTGGCTGTTGGAGACCACGATGTAGCCGATGAGACCGACCGCGAAGATCACCACGACGGCCACGAGCCCGATCTGCATGGCGAGGTTGCGTTTGTTATCGCCGGCCTTCAAGCCGGAGACGCCGGGACGTTTGGGTTTGCTGGCCACAGTCGGTCGGTCCTCGTGTTCGGTGGTCGGTTTGCGGTTCAGCGTACCGGCGCGGGCCGGGGGCCTCAGCCGCGGCTGAGGTGGGCGCGCAGCGCCGAGATCAACTCGGTGGTCGCGGTGGCGCTGCCGCCGCCCAGCGGAAACAGGTTGATGAACCCGTGCGTCAGCGACCGCATCCGCCGCAGGTCGACGACCACCCCGGCGTCGCGCAGCGCGGCGGCGAAAAGTTCGCCTTCGTCGTGCAGCGGGTCGAAGCCGGCGACCGCGATCAGCGCGGGCGGCAGCCCGGACAGCTCCGGGGCCAGCAGCGGCGACACTCGCGGATCGCTGGGATCCAGTTGCGAACGGCCCACATACTGGGCGGTGAACCAGTCGATGTCGTGCTTGGTGAGCAGGAAGCCGTCGCCGTAGAGCGTGCGCGAGCGGGTCGTCGCGGTGCTGTCGGTGACCGGGTAGATCAACCACTGCAGGATCGGCGCCGGTCCGCCGTCCTCGCGTGCCAGCTGCGCGACGGCGGCGGCCAGGTTGCCGCCGGCGCTGTCGCCGCCCACCGCCACCCGCCCGGGAATCCCGCCCAACTGCGCGGCGTTCTCATGCGCCCACCGGAACGCCGCGTAGGCGTCGTCGAGCGCTGCCGGTGCGGGATGTTCCGGAGCCAGCCGGTAGTCGATGGACAGCACCACCACGTCGGCGTCGCGGCACGTCAGCCGGCACATCGCGTCGTGGGTGTCCAGGTCGCCGACCACGAAGCCGCCGCCGTGGTAGAAGACCAGCAGCGGGTGGGCACTCCCACCGGCCGGCCGGTAGTGCCGGGCGGCGATGTCGCCGGCCGGGCCGGGCAGCGAGATGTCGCGGACCTCGCAGCCGTGCAGGTCAGATCCGCTGAGCCCCCGGGTCAGCTCGCGCAGCTGGGCCCGGGAGGCCACCTCGTCGGCGGCGGCGATGATGCCGTTGACTCCCATGGCGCGCAATCCGGTCAACGTCAACTGCAGCGTGGGGTCCAGGGTGTTGCCGTCGATGGTGACCGACCGTCCACCGGTCATCAGCCGCTGCACCCCGATCGGCAGCATCGGCGTCACCTTCATGCCGACGTTGAACACGGTGCTCTGCAGCTGATCGGTCCACCGCGCTGCCGAGTCGGGGCCGAGCCCACCTGGCAGACTTCGTGCCATGGCTGCTCGAAGTAACTTGCGTTCGGTCACGCTCAACGACGGTAATTCGATCCCCTCCGTCGGTTTCGGGGTTTACAAGATTTCGCCCGCCGACACCGAGCAGGCGGTGACCACCGCACTGCGGGCCGGCTACCGCCACATCGACACCGCGTCGCTGTACGGCAACGAGCGCGAGGTCGGCCGCGCCGTCGCGGCATCGGGGCTGGCGCGCGACGAGGTGTACGTCGTCACCAAGCTGTGGAACGCCGACCAGGGCTACGACTCGACGCTGACGGCGTTCGAGGCCAGCATGGACCGGCTGGGCCTCGACGTTCTGGACCTGTACCTGATCCACTGGCCCCTTCCGACGCGCGGCAAATTCATCGACACCTTCCGGGCGCTGGCCCACCTGCGGGATCAGGGCCGGGTCCGCTCGGTCGGGGTGAGCAACTTCGAACCCGAGCACCTCAAGATGCTGATCGACGGGACCGGCATCGTGCCCGTGGTCAACCAGATCGAACTGCACCCGCGGTTCAGCCAGGCCGAGCTGCGTGCGGTGCACGCCCGCCTGGGCATTGCCACCGAGGCGTGGGCGCCGCTGGGCCGGGGTGCGCTGCTGGAGCACCCGACGGTCACCGAGGTCGCGCGGCGTAGCGGCAGGACACCGGCGCAGGTGCTGATCCGGTGGCACATCCAGCTCGGTAACATCGTCATCCCGAAGTCGGTCAACCCCGAGCGCATCGTCAGCAACTTCGAAGTCTTCGACTTCGAACTCGGCACGTCCGAGATGGCCGCGATATCCTCACTCGACGACGGCGCCCGACTGGGACCGGATCCACGCACATTCGATTACACAGGTAGGTGAGATGACGCCGGGCACTGCGATCCCCACCGTTGCCCTCAACGACGGCCAGACGATGCCGACCCTGGGCATCGGGGTGGCCGAGCTGTCCGAGGCCGAGACCGAACGCGCGGTCTCGGCGGCACTGGAGCTGGGCTGCCGGTTGATCGACACCGCCAAGGTGTACGGCAACGAGGCCGCGGTGGGCCGGGCGATCGCCGCGTCGGGCATTCCCCGCGAAGAGCTGTTCGTCACCACCAAGCTGGCCAACGCCGACCAGGGGCTGACCGCGGCCATCGAGGCCTGCCAGGCCAGCCTGGAGCGGCTCGCGCTGGACTACGTCGATCTGTACCTGATCCACTGGCCGGCCCCGCCGCTGGGCATGTACGTCGACAGCTTCGGCGGGCTGATCCAGGCCAGGGAGCAGGGGCTGACCCGTTCGATCGGGGTGTGCAACTTCACCAAGGAGCACCTCGACGACGTGATCGACCTGGCGTTCGAGACGCCGACGGTCAACCAGATCGAGCTGCATCCGTTGCTCAACCAGGCCGAGCTGCGGGCGTTCCACGCCGAGCGCAACATCGTGACACAGGCCTACAGCCCGCTGGCGGTGGGCCGGCTGCTGGACCACCCGGCGGTGACGGCGATCGCCGGCGAGTACGGCAAGACCCCGGCGCAGGTGCTGATCCGGTGGAGCCTGCAACTGGGCAACGCCGTCATCCCGCGGTCGGCCTCCCCGGAGCGGATCGCGACCAACCTCGACGTGTTCGGCTTCGAGCTGGCCGCCGAGCACATGGACGCCCTGGGCGGGCTGCACGATGGCACCCGGGTGCGCGAGGACCCGCTGACCTACACCGGCATCTGAGTCATCCGGTCGGGCACGTCGCGGCGGCGGCCCGCAGCACATCGGCGGAGGGCTGATCCAGGCGCAGCGCGTAGCCCCGCAGCACTTCGATGTAGGCGATGGCGTATTGGCAGGCGAATGATCTGTTCGGCGGCATCCACTGCCCCGGCCCGGCGTCGCCCTTGTCCTGGTTGCTCTGCCCGGCGACCGCCAGCAGGTTGGCGGGGTCGTTGGCGAAGCGCAGCCGCTGCCGGTACGGCCAGGCCCAGGCGCCCATGTCCCAGGCGTAGGCCAGCGGGACGATGTGGTCGATCTGTACCGCCTCACCGATCTTGGGGCCGCGGGTGAAGGCGACCGTGGCGTTGGTGTACGGGTCGCGCAGGATGCCGGTGGCCACCGCGTCGGGGCAGCGTGTGGTCGATATGCGGGTGACGTCGACGAGGTCGCGATTGAGAATGTCGTTGCGGGTGTCGCAGCCGTTGCGGCCGCCGAGCGCGTCGTTGTCGTCGTCCCAGGCGTCGCCGAACAGCGAGCG
>CAYNJD010000172.1:0-7093 GCA_964397355.1 uncultured Mycobacterium sp.
GACTTGTCCAGCAAGGTCACGGCGGGGCCGGTCATGGGTTCCGATGCTAAACCCGGCCTTCTCACCCTGCGCCGGTCCCTAAACAATCAGCCGGGCGGCATCGCCGGATCCGCCATCGGCGCGACAATCATACGTTCGTGCGACTGTGCAGCAACCCGTCGAACATTACGGTTCTTACCACGAGGAAAATGCCGTCACCTGGATGGGGACCCGGTTCGGACGGAGATGTCGATGCCAGATCAGCCGGGTACGGCGGGCGCACCCAGCGCATCCTGCCCGCGGTGCGGCTCTGCCTTGCCGGCCAACGCCCGATTCTGCACCGGCTGCGGTTACGCCCTGACGACCCGAAATGGACGGCTCGACGCGCCGGCGGGCTCACCGCCCGCACCGCACACCGCATCGGAGGCCGAGGGCGATCAGATCCGGCCCGCCGGCGCCGCGGTCCGCTGCATCGCGTTCCTGCTGGACCTGGCCGCAATGGTGAGCCCGGCGCTGCCGCTATCCATCGCGGGCGCGACAGTGGGCCTGGCCGCGCTGGTCTACATCGTCGTCCCGGTGGCTTTCGTCGCCGTGTGGGCGTTCATGCAGACCTGGCAGGGCCTGACCGGCACCACGTTCGGCAAGGCCATACTGGGTCTGCGGCTGGTGCAGGCAGCCGACAGTCGCCGACCCGGCGTTGCTGCGGCGCTGACCCGCAGCGCACTGTTCGCCGTCACGCTGGGACTGGCGGGCCTGCCCGGAGTACCGGACCGGGCCGGGCAGTCCGGTTGGCACGATCGACTCACCGGGCTGGCGGTGATCGACGTGACCGTCGGTGCCAACCCGTTGGGCGCGCGCCCGCAACGTACGCTTCGCCGCGTTGCCGCCGACCGCGGTGTGCACCGCGTGCACTCGCCGGTACCCATTCCAGGATCGAGGCGAGACTAGATGCACGCCAAGTTCATCCTGCGGCGCCCGAATGGCAGTAAAGCGCAAGTCGCGATCACTGCCGACGCGACCAGTACCATCGCAGACCTTGCGCAGGCCTTGGTGCGCAGCGATCCAGATCGCCAGCAGCCGGTGCCCGGGGGCGGCTTGACGCTGAAGGTCGAACAGGCAGCCTTCGACCGGGGCAAGGCCGGCCGGCTCCTGGACCCAGCCCGCAGCATCATCGATGCGGGACTGCACTCAGGTTCGACTATCAGCATCACCGCGGCGACCGCACAGCCGCCACGGAGGCGCCACGGCCGCGCGATCGCGGTACTACGTGTAGTAGACGGGCCACACGCCGGGATGGAATTCCCGCTTCCGGCCGGGAACTCGACAATCGGGTCGGCGACCAGCAACGACGTCGTGCTCCAGGACTACGGGATCAGTGCCATCCACGCCGGGTTGGCCATCGGCGAGAGCATCGAAATCGTCAACCTGGCCGGTCCCAGCGCAGTGCGTGTCGCCGGTCAGCCGGTGCAGCAGGCATTGGTTGGTTCCACCGACACCGTCCAGCTGGCCGAGACCACAATCGCGCTGCGGCATACGGTACGCCCGGGTACTGTCCAAACCGACAGCGTTGCCATCGAATTCAATCGGTCCCCCAGGGTGATCGCCCGCTTCGACGAACAGCAGTTCAAGGCCCCCAAACTGCCGCAACACCCCGAACCATCCCGGTTCCCGATCATCTCGATGGTCGCACCGCTCATCATGGGTGTGGCGCTGTTCGCGGCGACTCGCAGCTTGATGTCGCTGGTGTTCATCGGCCTGAGTCCATTGCTGATGCTCGGCATGTACTTCGACACCAAAAGGCAGAACCGCAAGAAGTATGAACACGAAGTGCAGCGGTTCGATGACGCTTCGAATGCGCTGGCCGAAGCCCTCACCGAACGTCAACGATTGGAACGCGCGGTGCGACTGGCCGAGACCCCTGCGCTGAGCGAGGTGGTCGAGGCGATCCATCTGCTCGGCCCGCTGCTGTGGACCCACCGCCGCGAGCACCCCAGCTTCCTCACGGTGCGGCTCGGACTCGGCGATGCGCCCTCACGGTGCCGAATCGAGCTGTCCGACACTGAAAACGCTGAAGCCGTCCATATCGCGCGACTGCATGACCTGGTATCCGAATTCGCCAATGTGACCGACGTGCCGATCGTGGCGGATCTGCTCGAATCCGGCGCCCTGGGCATCTGCGGGCCGCGCGGCATGGTCGACGGCGTCGCCCGCGGCGTGGTCATGCAACTGGTTGGCCTGCACTCCCCCGCAGACCTCACCATCACCGGATTCAGCTCCCCCCAGTCACGGCATTCATGGGAGTGGCTGGAGTGGATGCCCCACGCCGGCTCACCGCACAGCCCGCTGTCGGGGAATCATCTGACCGACAGCGAGAACGGCGGCCAAGCCCTACTCTCACGGCTGGAAGATCTGGTCAAGCAACGCACCGCTGTCGCCGGCGACAAGGCGAACTACGCCTTCGGTGACATCCAACCCGATGCCGCTGGTGACCGTCGCGCGGAAACCATCACTCCGGCGGTGGCGGTGCTGGTCGACGACACCGCCCCCATCGACCGGGCCCGGCTGACCCGGTTGGCCGAGCGCGGTGGCGCCGTCGGGGTCTATGTCATCTGGATCGCCACCGAAGTGGCGAGCCTGCCCGCCGCCTGCCGCACCTTCCTGCTGGTGGAGAACGAGGCCGACGGGGCCACCGTCGGCCAGATCCGGCATGGTCGACACACGTTTCCAGTCGCCTGCGAAAGTATCGACGTTGCCGACGCACGCCAAGTCGCCCTACTGCTGGCTCCGGTTGTCGACGCGGGAGCGGTCATCGAGGACGACAGCGATCTGCCCCGCTCGGTTTCCTACCTGAGCCTGGCCGGACACAGCATGGCTACCGAACCGGCCGCGGTTGCCCAGCAGTGGATCTCCAACAATTCAGTGCTGCCCCGTAACGGACATCCGATTCCGGCCGGCGGCAACAAGGTGGGGCTGCGCGCGCTGGTGGGATCCACCGGTGCCGCTGAGTTCTGCCTGGACTTACGCGAGGATGGCCCGCACGCCCTGGTCGGCGGCACCACCGGCTCGGGCAAGAGCGAGTTCCTACAGTCTTGGATCATCGGCATGGCAACCGCCCACAGCCCGGACCGGATCAGCTTCCTACTGGTGGACTACAAGGGGGGCACCGCCTTCGCCGACTGCGTGCAGTTGCCACACACCGTCGGCCTGGTCACCGACCTGTCTCCGCATCTGGTGCGCCGTGCGCTGATGTCGCTGGGGGCCGAGATCCGCCGCCGCGAACAGTTGCTCAACGCCAAACGCGCCAAGGACCTGGTCTCCTTGGAGCAGACCGGCGACCCGGACACCCCACCGAGCCTGGTCATCATCGTCGACGAGTTCGCGGCCTTGGCGTCCGAGGTCCCCGAGTTCGTCGACGGCGTGATCGACGTAGCACAGCGGGGCAGGTCCCTTGGACTGCACCTGGTGTTAGCCACCCAGCGACCGGCCGGGGTCATCAAGGACAACCTGCGGGCCAACACTAATCTGCGAATTGCACTGCGGCTCAATGATTCCGAGGATTCCGTAGACGTAATCGACGAGCCGCTGGCAGCGTTCTTCCCTCCCGAGATTCCGGGTCGGGCAGTGGCGAAGACCGGGCCGGGGCGGCTGACGACCTTCCAGGCCGCCTACGTCGGCGGACACACCAGCGATGAGCCGGAACAGACCCCGATCGATGTGTGGGAGTTCGTGTTCGGCCGCAAACGCCCATGGGTCAACCCTGAAGCGGCCAAACCGGCCACCAAGTCTTCCGGCCCGACTGACATCGCCCGCGTGGTCAAAACCGTCGGCGCAGCCGCCGAGCACCTCCACATCCCCATTCCCCGCAGGCCGTGGCTGCCACCACTTGCCGAAACGTATGCGTTGGAAGCACTTGTGCACGAAGCAGACAGCGGTGCAATGGTGATCGGCCGACGCGATATCCCAGCCGAACAGGCCCAGCCGATCGGCGCCTTCTCCCCCGATATCGCCGGCAACATGGCAATCATCGGCACCGGCGGTTCCGGCAAGTCGACCGCGTTGCGCACGCTGGCGATCACCGCGGCACTCAACCCGCACGACGGCCCGGTTCACGTGTACGGGATCGACTTCTCCTCCGGCGGCCTGAAGATGCTCGAATCGCTGCCGCACGTCGCTGCCGTGGTCGGCGCTGACGACGAAGAGCGGATCGGCCGGCTGCTACGTAGGCTCACCGCGCTGCTTGAGGACCGCGCCCGCAGGTTCACCCGGGCCAACGCCTCCACCATCACCGCGTACCGAGCGCTGGTCGACCCGGCGGAGCCGCGGATACTGCTCTTGCTGGACTCGATTGGGCCTTTCCGCGAGCAGTACGAACATGTCTCGCACACACCGTTTTTCGCGATGTTCAACCAATTAGCATCCGACGGTCGAACGGTGGGAATCCATGTGGTGATTACAGCTGACCGCCCAGCCGCCATCCCGTCCTCGCTGGCCTCAACCATGCAGCAACGCATGGTACTGCGCCTGGCATCGGAGGATGATTACCTGATGGCCAGCGTGCCCAAAGATGTGCTGTCGATGAATTCGCCGCCGGGCCGGGCCATCATGGATGGTCTCGAGATCCAGGTCGGGGTGTTCGGCGGGAGCGCGAACACCGCGGTGCAGGCTCGTGCTGTCGAACAGCTCGCCGAACAGATGCGCCAGAGCACGTTCACCCCGCCCGAGCCGATTCAGCGGCTCTCCGAGCACATCGAGCTCGATGCACTGCCGGCCACCGGCGCCGCCGGTTCCGCCATCATCGGCGTCGCAGACGACACCTTGGCGCCGCTGGGCATCGCCACTGCCGGGATCCTTATGGTGACCGGCCCGCCGGGGAGCGGACGGTCCACGGCACTGGTCACGCTGGCCCAAGCGATGCGCCGGGCGCACCCGGGAGCGCGGATCGTGCACCTGTCGCCGGCGCCGTCAACCATCGACGGTGCCGGAGCGTGGACCGACACCGCATCCGGGCAGGAACCGGTCATTGAGCTGGCGGCCCGACTGTCATCGTCCTCGGGTGTCCCCGAGTTGATGGTGGTGATCGAAGGGGTAGGAGAATTCGGTAACACCGACGCGGAGAACGCGTTGGTGGACATGGTCAAAGCACTCGGCTCCACGGCTCTCGTAGTCGGCGAGTCTGAGGTGTCCAACTGGGGTCAGGCATGGGCTCTGGCGCAGCCGTTCAAGGCATCCCGAAGGGGACTTCTGCTGTGGCCCAACGGAATGGATGCCGATGGTCTACTGAGCACCTCCATCGGTACGGTCCGGCGCAGTGACTTCCCGCCGGGACGCGGGGTTCTCATCGAGCGCGGTAAGGGGGTATGGCTCCAAGTCGCCCAACCAGTTATGTAGCACATCGGACAACAAGTCACCACGAAAGTATGAGGAGGAGAAATGGCACTCTACGGGCAGGATATCGAGCAGGTACAGGCGCTAGCGAAGCAGTTGACCGCCAAGGCCAGCGACATCGAGGGCGTAATCTCGCAACTGTCGTCGGCGGTCAACGGTGTCCAGTGGATGGGCCCCGACGCCGAGCGCTTCAAGTCCGACTGGTCGGGCACCCACGTACCGCAGCTGAAGCAGGTGGTGTCGGCGTTGCAGTCGGCGTCGCAGGCTGCCAGCCGCAACGCCCAAGAACAGCAGCGGGCAAGCACTTAGCGGAATTCCGGTTGCACGCGCTCCGACTGATCGGGGCGCGCGCTCCCGGCGTCCTTTCCATCCCCGTAAGGAAGTGATCCGATGCCCGTTCGTGGTGCAGACATCGATGACCTGCGAGCGCTTGCGACACGACTGGCGCAGGCAGCGGATCGACTGCAACACTCATCGCGAGGCTTGAGCAGCGCTATCGCCAACACACCGATCTGGCGGGGTAACGACGCCGACCGATTCCGCTCCGAATGGCACGGCTCATCGATCCTAGTGCTCAACGCCGCCGTTGACACCCTACGTTCAGCGGCGGATACCCTGCGCCGCAATGCCGATCAGCAGGAACAGGCGAGCGCTTCCAGCGGTGGCGATACCCGATCTAGCGCCGGCACCGGCGCCGGCAGCCAGGGAAACGATTTCAGTAAGGCACCCAATGCCACCAATGACCTCTGGACCAATCTCAAGTCTTACGAGCACATCAAAGATTCGTCGGGCTACCATGTACAAAAAATAGAAGACAATGGAAAAGTACGCTACATTGTGTATATTACGGGCACGGAAGCCGCAGACGGGCAAACATTGGGATCAAATATCCCCGCCGCACTAGGTCTACTTGATCAAAAACAGATTGACCGCTTGAAAAAACTGATCCAACCACCGGGATCCGAGGTTATGTTGGTCGGGCACAGCCAGGGCGGAATGGACGCTCAAAATATCGCACACGCCCATGTACTCAACGTCAAGCAAGTGGTAACCTTCGGTTCGCCGACACGGAATGACCTCGACGTACCGGTGGCGCATCTGCGTGAGCAGCAGGACATGATGCCATTCATTGTGGACGCGCCGGCGGACGTAGCGGTGTTAGCCACCAAAAATCCTCGACTGGCGGGGGTCTCCCCCTACTCGCATACTGTCCAAGACGAGTTTATCCAAAGCGCCCGACAAACTTTCGGACTGGGCGGTGATAGCGAATATTTCGTCCATGATTCGACGGGATCTCATTCGCAGACATCCGACCCGCACCAGGACTACAGTGGTGTCACCGAGGCATATGATGATGCAGTAGCCGAGGGCAAAATGAGTGGGCAGAACATTTCGGACTTCTGCGATGGCAAAGTCGCCGATGAATTTGATATCGACACGCAAGGACATGCCCACCAACCCCCGTACGAGAAAGTGCACTGACTCCGCGTCCGGGTAGATCGCCCCAGCGGCTTCGCATACGGATACGCCCAAGCGTGATATAGCCGACGGGATTTCGAACCCGAGCGTTCGTGCTGCTCTCGGCCGGGTGGGGCGTTGCCTCGGCCACCCACAATTCAACCGTTCATACGCTGCCGAGAACGCACGACTTGTAGAGTTCGCGGTCATGGCCAACCGGTTGTGGTCGCTGCTGGTGGTGGTGGTCGTTGGGGTGGCCGGGTGCGGTGGT
>CAYNJD010000173.1:0-7087 GCA_964397355.1 uncultured Mycobacterium sp.
CTGTCGATGGACATCGACCTGCGGTTCGACTCGCTGGCCGCGATCATGAGCGTGCTGGCATTGGGGATCGGCGCCCTGGTGCTGTTCTACTGCGCCGAGTACTTCCGCCCCGTCAGCCCCAACGCTGACCTCGATCCGAGACTGCCCGGATTCGCCGCGAAGATGGTCGGATTCGCCGGAGCCATGTTCGGGCTGATGGTCGCCGACAACATGCTGGTGCTGTACGTGTTCTGGGAACTGACCACGGTGTTGTCGTTCCTGCTGATCGGCCACTACGCCGAACGTGCCGTCAACCGGCGTGCTGCCATCCAGGCGCTGGTGGTGACCACCGCCGGGGGACTGGCGATGCTCGTCGGCATCATCATGCTGGGCGAGACGGCGGGTACATACCTGCTGTCGGAATTGGTGGCCAGTCCGCCGTCGGGCACGGTGGTCACCGTCGGTGTGCTGTTGGTCCTGGTCGGGGCACTCAGCAAGTCGGCGATCATCCCGCTGCATTTCTGGCTGCCGGGCGCGATGGCCGCGCCGACCCCGGTCAGCGCCTACCTGCACGCTGCGGCGATGGTCAAGGCCGGGATCTATCTGGTGGCGCGGCTGACTCCGGCGTTCGCCGACTCGCCGGGATGGCGGCCGACGGTGCTGCTGCTGGGCTTGGCCACCGCTCTGCTCGCCGGCTGGCGTGCCGTCCGCGAATACGATTTGAAGCTGCTGCTGGCTTACAGCACCGTCAGCCAGTTGGGTCTGATGATCACGCTGGTCGGCGCCGGTGGCGGCGACCTGATGTTGGCCGGCCTGACCGCCATGTGTGCGCACGCAGCGGCCAAAGCGACGCTGTTCATGGTGGTGGGGGTCATCGACCATGCCACCGGCACCCGCGACCTGCGGGAGCTGGCCGGTTTGCGCCACCGTGCTCCGGGACTGTTCGTGATTGCCGCCGCGGCGGCCGCCAGCATGGCCGGAGTACCGCCGTTCGTGGGCTTCATCGCCAAGGAGACGATTTTCGGGACCGAGGCCGGAGCCCCGTCGTTGGGCTCTTCCAGCCCGTACGTATTGGGTGCCGCGGTGCTCGCCTCGGTGTTCACCGTGATCTACAGTGCGCGGTTCGTCTGGGGCGGCTTCGCCGACAAGGGTCTGCCGGAGCCGAGTACCCATGTCGCCGAACTGCACCGACCGACTGCAGCCTTCTTGGCAGCCCCCGCGGTGTTGGCCGCCACCAGCCTGGGACTCGGGTTGTGGTCGATCGGGCTGGATACGGTGTTGCACGGCTACGCCGACGCGATGCCGGACGGCTCCGGCTACCACCTTGCGTTGTGGCACGGCGCGGGGCTACCGATTCTGCTCTCGGCGATGGTGCTGCTGGTGGGCTTCGGTGTCTTCGCCGCGCGCGGCCCGCTGGGCCTCGCCCGGCTGCGCCGACTGCCGCTGGGCAAGGCCGACGAAATGTATGACGACGTCATCCGGCTGCTCGATGTGGCTGCCGTCCGGCTGACCGCGATCACCCAGCGCGGTTCGCTGCCGTTCAACCAAGCGGTGATCTTCGTGACGCTGGTGGTGCTACCGCTGGCCGCGCTGATGCTGGGCGCGCGTGACCGGATCGATCTGCAGCTGTGGGATACCCCGTTGCAGCTCACCGTGGCCGTGCTGGTGGTAGCAGGCGGTGTCGGCGCCACCGTGGCTCGCAACCGGCTCTCTGCGGTGCTGATGGTCGGGGTGACCGGGTACGGCTGCGCGGTGGCGTTCGCGTTCCACGGCGCACCCGATCTGGCATTGACCCAGTTGCTCGTCGAGACGGTGACCGTGGTGATCTTCGTGCTGGTGCTGCGGACGCTTCCGGCGGAGACCGCGCGTCCCACGATGGAGACGAACCGGCTACCGCGGGCGCTGCTGGCCATGGCGGTCGGCGCCAGCGTCGCCGTGTTGGGGGCCTTTGCGATGGCGGCCCGCACCCGCGACGGGGTCGCCGACCTGTTGCCCGCCGCGGCGTATCTGCGCGGCTTCGGCGCCAACACCGTCAACGTCATCCTGGTCGACATCCGGGCCTGGGACACCCTCGGGGAGATCTCGGTGTTGCTGGTGGCCGCCACCGGGGTGGCCTCGATGGTGTTCCGGACCCGCCGATTCGGCCGCGCGCCACGGACCGCGGATGCCGATGCACATCGCAGGGATCCGAGCCTGATGTCCCCGGCCACCCCGTACAGCCCGGCGATCGGTTCCACCACCTGGCTGCGCGGCACCGCCTACTACGACCCCGATCAGCGGTCGCTGGTGTTGGAGGTCGCCAGCCGGATCATCTTCCCGCTGATCATGGTCGTGTCGGTATATTTCCTGTTCACCGGACACAACAACCCGGGCGGCGGTTTCGCCGGCGGGTTGGCCGCCGGACTGGCCCTGGCGCTGCGCTACCTGGCGGGCGGGCGATACGAACTCGGCGAGACGCTGCCGCTGGACTCCGGAAAGATCCTGGGCGTCGGGTTGAGCCTGGTCGGAGGCACGGCTCTCGCGTCGCTGTTCCTCGGTGCACCGGTGCTGTCGTCGGCGGCGCTGTCGTTCAGCCTGCCGATAGTGGGTCAGGTCAAGCTGGTGACCTCGTTGTTTTTCGATGTGGGGGTGTATCTGGTCGTGGTCGGCATGGTGCTCGACGTCCTGCGCAGTCTCGGCGCCCGACTGGACCAGGTGGCCGAGCTGCAACGACCTGCGCAGCGTTCAGTGGTGAGGACACCATGACCGCACATCTGGTTCCGCTGCTGATGGCCGCCGGGCTCATCGCCTGCGGGGTGTACATGCTGCTGGAGCGCAACCTCACCCGCGCGCTGCTGGGCCTGATGATGATCGGCAATGCCATCAACCTGCTGATCATCGATGTGTCCGGGCCGGGCGGCAGCCCGCCGATCTACAACAGCACCGAGGGCATGGAGAACGACGCCGATCCGCTTGCCCAGGCCATGGTGCTGACCGCCATCGTCATCACCATGGGCATCGGCGCGTTCGTGCTGGCGCTGATGTATCGCTCCTACCACCTGACCACCGAAGACGACATTGGCGACGACGAAGAGGCGACGCGGCTGTCCCAGCTCTCCGACGAGGAGATCATCGCCGCCGAGGCCGACCACAGTGAGCCGGTGGCTCCCGGCGAATTGGACGCCGTTGTGGAGAGCACAGTCGTGGAAAGCACCGTCGCCGAAAGCGGGGTGTCCCGGTGAGTATCACCGCTGCCCTGATCCCGCTTCCGGTATTACTGCCCACGCTCGGCGCTGCGCTGACCCTCATCGTCGGTCGACGTCCCAAGCTGCAGCAGCCGATCACCATCGGTACGTTGGCCGCGGATGTCGCGGTCACCGCCGCACTGCTGTTCCTGTCCGACCGGGAGGGCACCCTGGCGTTGCACGTCGGCGGCTGGGGCCCGACCGACGGCGGACGCGGACCGCTTGGCATCACCCTGGTGGTCGACCGGTTATCGGCGCTGATGCTGATCGTGTCGGCGGTCGTGCTGCTGGCGGTGATCGTCTACGCCATCGGCCAGGGTGTCCGCGACGGTGACGACCGCCAGCCGGTGTCGATCTTCCTGCCCACCTATCTGACGCTGTCGGCCGGTGTCTCCCTGGCGTTCCTGGCCGGTGACCTGTTCAATCTCTTCGTCGGGTTCGAGATGCTGTTGGCCGCGAGCTTCGTATTGCTGACCATCGGTGCCAGCGCCGAACGGATCCGGGCCGGCATCGGCTACGTGATGGTGTCGATGACATCATCGTTGATCTTCCTGCTCGGTATCGCTCTGGTCTACGCCTCGACCGGCACGCTGAACCTGGCTGAGCTGGCCGTCCGCACCACCGGCATGCCAGACGGCACCCGCAGTGCGGTGTTCGCGGTGTTCCTGGTGGGGTTCGGCATCAAAGCCGCCGTCTTCCCGCTGTCGGCCTGGTTGCCCGATTCCTACCCCACGGCACCCGCCCCGATCACCGCCGTGTTCGCCGGCATCCTGACCAAGGTCGGTGTCTACGCAATCATCCGGGCCCATTCGCTGCTGTTTCCCGACGGTGGACTGGACTCGGTGCTGCTGGTCGGGGCGCTGCTCACCATGCTGATCGGCATTCTCGGCGCCATCGCGCAAAGCGACCTCAAACGAGTGCTGTCCTTCACGCTGGTCAGCCACATCGGCTTCATGGTGTTCGGGGTGGCGTTGTCGAGCGAGTTGGGCATGTCCGGTGCCATTTTCTACGTGATGCACCACATCATCGTGATGACGACATTGTTCTTGGCGGCCGGCTTGATCGAACGCCAAGGCGGCGCGTCATCGCTGAAGCGGCTCGGCGGCTTGGTGGCCAACCCGCTGCTGGCGTTCATGTTCTTAGCTCCGGCATTCAATCTCGGTGGCATTCCTCCGTTTTCGGGCTTCATCGGCAAGACGGCTGTGCTGCAGGCCGGGGTTCGCGACGGGTCGGTGCTGGCCTGGTGTCTGGTGGGCGGCGCCGTGGTGACCAGTCTGCTGACCCTGTTCGTGCTGGCGCGGGTGTGGACCCGGGCGTTCTGGCGGTTGCGCAGCGATGCTCCCGAGGGAGAGCTGGCGCGTGCCGCTCCGCCGGTGCTGCTCGATGACATCAGCGACGTCGCCTTCGAGGACCGCGCCGACGTCGGCCGGATGCCCATCGGGATGGTGGTGCCGACGATCGCGTTGATCGTGCTGGGGCTGACGTTCACCCTGCTGGCCGGCCCCATCTTCGGCTACACCGAGCGCGCCGCAGCCGAGGTACTCGACCGCGGTGAATACATCTCGGTCGTGTTGTCGGGGGGTGCGCCGTGAGGCCGATCGCGCTACGGATCGCTGCGTTGTGCGCCCTGGCCATCATCTGGACGTTGCTGTGGGGCCGCTTCACGATCCCCAACCTCGTCGTCGGGGTGGTGGTCGCCGTGATCATCATGGTGCTGCTGCCATTGCCGCCGGTGCCGGTGCAGGGCCGGGTGCATCCGTGGTCCGTGCTGCAGCTGCTGGGTCTGTTCGCCTGGTACCTGGTGGTCTCCAGTGTGCAGTTGATGTGGCTGGCGATCAGACCCGGGCCGCCGCCGCAGACCGGGGTGTTGCGGGTGCAGCTGACCATCAAATCCGATCTGGTGTTGGTGTTGGCGGCCGGCATCACCACGCTGATACCCGGATCGATGGTGCTCGAGATCGACCAGGTGCGGCGCATTCTGTATTGCCACGTGATCGATGTCGGGAACGTCCGTTCAGTCGAGCGGTTCTACCACCAGGTCGAGCAGGTGGAGCGACTGTTGATCAGCGCCTTTGAACGTGACTCTGAGTGGCAGCCGGTGGGAGGAAGCGCATGACCGTGATCTGGGGCACCGCTGGTGTGCTGTTGGGGATAGCCGCGGTCATCACCATGTATCGGCTACTGGCCGGGCCCAGCACGCTGGACCGACTGGTGGCATTGGACACGCTGGCCGCCATGACGATGTGCGGCATCGGCATTTGGGCCGCGGTCAGCCGGGACACCACCGTGACCTACAGCCTGGCGGCGCTGGCACTGGTCGGCTTCATCGGGTCGGTCAGTGTGGCCCGCTTCCGGGTGCCGGACACCCCGGTGGACTCGGGGAGGCAGCCATGAATGTGCTCGGTTTCGTGGCGAGTGTGCTGGGGCTCGCCGGGGCGGTGCTGGCGCTGACGGCTGCGATCGGGGTGGTGCGCTTTCCGGACACCTTGGCCAGGATGCACTCGGCGACCAAACCGCAGGTGCTGGGACTGATACTGGTGCTGATCGCCGCGTTGATCCGGCTGCGCGGCAGCCACGACGCCGGAATGGTGACCGTGAGCATCATCTTCACCCTGATCACCGCGCCGGTTGTCGCCCACCGGGTGGGTCGACTGGCCTACCAGGAGCAGGACATGACCGAGCTGCTGGCCATCGACCAGTTGGTCGAGCTCACCGACGAGGAGGATCAGGCTTCGCGCTGAGCCGGGCGCAGCACCGCGACCAGGAAGTCGGAGTCCCCGGTGAACGGTCGCAGATCCCAGGTGGCCAACCGCAGATCGACCGCGAATCCGGCGCCGGCCGCGTCGTCGAAGAACTGCTCGAAGTCGTAGTCGCGGTCGGCGCCGAAGCCGATCACGGTGCGGCCGTCGTCGGCGCAGTGCGTGCGAAGCCGGCGCAGCACCTCGCGCCGGGTGCTCGGAGCCACGAACGTCATGACATTGCCCGCCGACACGATCAGGTCGAACGGCGCGTCGATGCCGCGGGCCGGCAGGTCGAGTTCGGCCAGGTCGGCGACGACATAGCGCGGGCCGGGATGATCCTGCTCGGCGGCGGCGATCAGTTCCGGGTCGACGTCGACACCGACCACGTCATGCCCGGCCGCGGCCAGCACACCGGCCACCCGGCCCGGGCCGCAGCCGGCGTCGAGGATGCGCGCGCCCCGCGCGGCCATCGCGTCGATGAAGCGCGCCTCGCCGGCCAGATCGTTACCGGCGCGGGCCATCTCACGGAAGCGTTCGATGTACCACTGCGAATGCCCGGGATCGGCGGCGACCTTCTGCATCCACAGACTCTGCTCGACCATGGGGGCATTGTCGCAGGGCCGGATCAGGCGGCGGGCAGGTGGACTTGCAGCGACTCCAGGATCACCTGCTTGGCGGCTTGGTAGTGGGGATCGTCGGCATCAGTGGTCTGGAGGGTGACGGTGACTGCCCAGATCCGGCCCCGCTGGTTCTGCACGGCGATGATCAGGCCGGTGGCGGGGCGGCCCTGCAGGTTGTAGGTGATGGTCCGGCTCGGAAAGCCCGACACCGTACCGGCGATGTCGGTGTCGAGTTCGCCGACGATGTCGGTGACCGCGGCGCGCTCCTTGGCCAGTGCCTGCGACGGCAGTCCGACCCGGCCGGTGAGTTCCTCGCACGTCACCACGGCGTTGGGGGTGAACCCGTGGCGGCGCAGTTCCGGGTTGAAGACGACGCCCCGGACCGGCGGGGAGTCCTTGCTGGGCATGAACTCCCAGCCCGGCGGGCGGGGGAGGGTGATGGTCGGTTCCTCGGCGTTGTGGGTCTCCAGCTCGATCGGTCTCTCGTCGGGTGGTCGATGCGAGGTTTCCATGACACGTCCTT
>CAYNJD010000174.1:0-7086 GCA_964397355.1 uncultured Mycobacterium sp.
TAGGGCACCCGGGTCCAGTCGGCGGTCATGGCGTCCTCGCTGGACACCGGCCGCAGCACGATCGGATGCCCGTAGGTGCGCCCGTCGCCCTGCACCCCGACCGAGCGGATGTCGGCCAGCAGCACCACCGGGCACTGCCAGATCTGGTGGTCCAGCCCCGCGGCGGTCAGCTCCTCGCGGGCGATCGCGTCGGCGCGGCGCAGCGTCTCCAACCGCTCGAAAGTGACCTCGCCGACGATCCGGATCCCCAGCCCCGGGCCCGGGAACGGTTGGCGCTCGACGATCTCCTCCGGCAGCCCCAACTCACGCCCGACCGCACGCACCTCGTCCTTGAACAGCAACCGCAGCGGCTCGACGAGGCTGAACTTCAGGTCGTCGGGCAGCCCGCCGACGTTGTGGTGGCTCTTGATGTTCGCCGCGCCCGAGCCCCCGCCGGATTCCACCACGTCCGGATACAGCGTGCCCTGCACCAGGAAGTCGATCTCGCCGCCGGCGGTGTCCGTCAAAAGATCACGCACCGCGCCCTCGAAGGCGCGAATGAACTGCCGCCCGATGATCTTTCGCTTGCCCTCGGGATCGGACACCCCCACCAGCGCGTCGAGGAACACCTCGGCGGCGTCCACCGTGACCAGCCTCGCCCCGGTGGCGGCGACGAAGTCGTCCTGCACCTGCTCGCGCTCCCCTGCGCGCAACAGCCCGTGGTCGACGAACACACACGTCAGCCGGTCACCGATGGCGCGCTGCACCAGTGCGGCGGCCACCGCGGAGTCCACCCCGCCGGACAGCCCGCAGATGGCGTGGCCGTCACCGATCTGTTCGCGCACCTGCGTGATCAGCGTGTCGGCGATGTTGGCCGGCGTCCAGGCCGCGTCGATGCCGGCGAACTCGTGCAGGAACCGGCTGAGCACCCGCTGGCCGTACGGGGTGTGGATCACCTCCGGGTGGTACTGCACCCCGGCCAGCCGGCGGGCCCGGTTCTCGAACGCGGCCACCGGGGAGCTCTCGGTGGAGGCCACCACCGCGAATCCGTCCGGCGCCTCGGTCACCGCGTCGCCGTGGCTCATCCACACCGGCTGGGAGACCGGAAAGCCCGAATGGAGCTCGCCACCGGCCACTTTCAGCTCGGTGCGGCCGTACTCGCTGGTCCCGGTGCGCTCGACGGTGCCACCGAGCGCTTCCGCCATGGCCTGGAAGCCGTAGCAGATACCGAACACCGGAACGTCGAGGTCGAACAGCGCCGGGTCGAGCCGCGGGGCACCGTCGGCGTAGACGCTGGCCGGACCGCCGGACAGCACGATCGCCCGCGGCTCACGGGCGGCGATCTCCGCGACGGTCGCGGTGTGCGGGATGACTTCGGAGAACACCCGTGCCTCTCGGACTCGGCGGGCGATCAGTTGGGCGTACTGCGCGCCGAAGTCGATGACCAACACGGGGCGAGGCGATGGTGACGACACACCGCGAGTTTAATGGCGGCAAAACTCAGCCGATCCGACGGCGGGCATGGTGAGGTGGACACCAGCTTGAGCCGGAAGGGGGCCGTGGATGGTGCTGGGTCTGCCCGAGACGGTGCGCGCCTGCCTCTTCGACCTCGACGGGGTACTCACCGACACCGCGAGCGTGCACACCCGGGCCTGGAAGGCCATGTTCGACGCCTATCTGGCGGCGCGCGCCGAACGCACCGGTGAGCCGTTCGTGCCGTTCGACCCGGCCGACGACTACCGGCGATTCGTCGACGGCCGCAAACGCGACGACGGGGTGCGCGCCTTTCTGGCCAGCCGCGACATCGTGCTGCCCGACGGCGACGTCGACGACCCGCCCGAGGCCGAAACCGTGTACGGCCTGGGCAACCGCAAGAACGCGGCGTTCCTCACGACGCTGCAGGCCGACGGGGTGGACGTGTTCGACGGCTCACGGCGCTACCTGGCGGCGGTCACCGCGGCGGGGCTGGCCACCGCGGTGGTGTCGGCCAGCGCCAACGCCGCCGAGGTGCTGGCGATCACCGGCCTGGAGAGGTTCATCGCGCAGCGCGTCGACGGGGTGACGCTGCGGACCGAGCACATCGCGGGCAAGCCGGCCCCGGACTCGTTCCTGCGGGCGGCGCAGCTGCTCGGTGTGGACCCCGCCGCCGCCGCGGTGTTCGAGGACGCATTGTCGGGGGTGGCCGCCGGGCGGGCCGGCGGGTTCGGTTTTGTGGTGGGCGTCGATCGCGTGGGTCAGGCCGAGGACCTTCGCAGCCATGGCGCCGATGTCGTTGTCACCGATCTGGAGGAACTGTTGTGAAGGCAGGCCGATGATCCCGCACGACTACTTTCCGATCGAGCCGTGGCAGCTCCGCGAAACCCGGCTCGACCTGGATCTGCTGGGGCAGAGCGAATCGCTGTTCACGCTGTCCAACGGGCACATCGGCCTGCGCGGCAACCTCGATGAGGGCGAACCGTACGCCCTGCCCGGCACCTACCTGAACTCGTTCTACGAAGTGCGGCCGCTGCCCTACGCCGAAGCCGGGTTCGGCTATCCGCAAGCCGGGCAGACCGTGGTCGACGTGACCAACGGCAAGCTCATCCGGCTGATGGTCGACGACGAGCCGTTCGACGTCCGCTACGGCGAGCTGATCGACCACGAGCGCATCCTCGACCTGCGGGCGGGCACCTTGACCCGCCACGTCCACTGGCGCTCACCGGCCGGCAAACAGGTCAAGGTGCACTCGACCCGGCTGGTGTCGCTGGCCCAGCGCAGCGTCGCGGCCATCGAGTACGTCGTCGAGGCGCTCGACGAATTCGTCCGTGTGACGGTGCAATCCGAGCTCGTCGCCAACGAGGACCAACCGGCGACCTCCGGCGACCCGCGGGTCGCGGCGATTCTGGAGAACCCGCTGGAGTCCGTCGAACGCGAGAACACCGACACCGGTGCGGTGCTGGTGCACCGCACCCGGGCCAGCGAGCTGATGATGGCCGCGGCCATGCTGCACGAGATCGATGTGCCGGGCCGGGTGCAGGTCAACACGATCGCGATTCCCGACGTGGCGGCGACCACCGTGGTGTGCGGGCTGCGCCCGGGACAGCGGCTGCGGATCGTCAAGTACCTGGCCTACGGCTGGTCCAGTGAGCGCTCCCGGCCCGCGCTGCGCGACCAGGCGATCGCGGCGCTGACCGCCGCCCGCTACAGCGGCTGGCAGGGACTGGTCGACGCCCAGCGGGCCTACCTCGACGAGTTCTGGGACGGCGCCGACGTCGAGGTCGACGGCGACCCAGACTGTCAGCAGGCGGTCCGCTTCGCGCTGTTTCACATTCTGCAGGCCAGTGCGCGCGCCGAACGCCGGGCGATCCCCAGCAAGGGGCTGACCGGTACCGGCTATGACGGCCACACCTTTTGGGACAGTGAGAGTTTCATCATTCCGGTGCTGACCTACACCGCTCCGCACGCGGCGGCCGACGCGCTGCGCTGGCGGGCGTCGACCCTCGATCTGGCCCGGGAGCGGGCCACCGAACTCGGGCTGGCCGGGGCGTCGTTCCCGTGGCGCACGATCCGCGGCCAGGAGTGCTCGGGGTACTGGCCGGCGGGCACGGCGGCCTGGCACATCAACGCCGACATCGCGGCGGCGTTCGAGCAGTACCGGATCGTCACCGGCGACGGGTCGCTGGAGGCCGAGTGCGGGCTGACGGTGCTGGTCGAGACCGCCCGGCTGTGGCGGTCGCTGGGGCACCACGACCGGCACGGGGTGTGGCACCTGTCGGGGGTGACCGGACCCGACGAGTACACCGCGATCGTCCGCGACAACCTGTTCACCAACATGATGGCCGCCCACAATCTGCGCACCGCCGCCGACGCGTGCGCCCGCCATCCCGACGCCGCCCACGACGAACTGGGAGTCACCACCGAGGAGATGGCGGCCTGGCGGGATGCGGCCGACGCCGCGCACATCCCCTACGACGAGGAGCTGGGCGTGCATCCGCAGTGCGAAGGCTTCACATCAGCCGCGGAGTGGGACTTCGACTCCCGGACCACCTACCCGCTGCTGCTCAACGAACCCTACGTGCGGCTGTACCCGGCCCAGGTGGTCAAACAGGCCGACGTGCTGCTGGTCATGCAGTGGCGCAGCCACGCGTTCACCCCCGAACAGAAGGCCCGCAACGTCGACTACTACGAGCGGCGCACGGTGCGGGACTCGTCGCTGTCGGCCTGCACCCAGGCGGTGATGTGCGCCGAGGTCGGGCACCTGGAGCTGGCCCACGACTACACCTACGAGACGGCGTTCGTGGATCTGCGCGACCTGCACGACAACACCCGCGAGGGGCTGCATCTGGCGGCGCTGGCCGGGGCGTGGATCTCCCTGGTCTGCGGGTTCGGCGGCCTGCGCGACGACACCGGTGTGCTGACGCTGGATCCCGCACTGCCGGAAGGGATCTCACGGCTCCGGTTCCGGTTGCGCTGGCAGGGATACCGGGTGACGGTCAGCGCCACCCACAGCGAGGTCAGCTACACGCTGCGCGACGGCCCCGAGGGCCGGCTGACGATCAACCATGCCGGCGAGGAACTCGAACTGACCACACAGGCTCCGACGACGGTGCCGGCTCGGCGGCGTGAATCGCTGCTGCCCCCGCCGCCGCAGCCGCCGGGCCGCGCGCCGAGTTACCGGCATCAGTTCGCGCGGTGAGGGCTCAGCCGATACCCGAGGTCCAGCGCAGCGCGCCGACGGCGTGCTCGGGCACCGCCGGGTTCTTCGGCGCAATGGGCTCCAGCCGCCGGTAGGGCTCGTTCTGGGCCGGCCGCTGGTCGTCCTCGCCCTTGTTGGGCCACAGCGACGCGGCCCGCTCGGCCTGGGCGGTGATCGACAGCGACGGGTTGACGCCGAGGTTGGCCGACACCGCCGCACCGTCGGCCACCGACAGCGTCGGGTAGCCGTACACCCGCTGGTAGGGGTCGATCACGCCGTGCTGCGGGCTGTCGCCGATCGCCGCCCCGCCCAGGAAGTGCGCGGTGAGCGGGATGTTGAACAGCTCTCCCCAGGTGCCGCCGGCCACCCCGTCGATCTTGGCGGCGATGCGGCGGGTGACCTCGTTGCCGATCGGGATCCAGCTCGGGTTCGGTTCGCCGTGGCCCTGCTTGCTGGTGTAGCGGCGGAAGCCCAGCCTGCCGCGTCTGGTGAAGGTGGTGATCGAATTGTCGAGATGCTGCATGACCAGCGCGATCACGGTGCGTTCGCTCCAGTGCCGCGGGTTGAGCAGCCGCAGGATGTGTGCCGGGTCTTCGCGGGCCTGATCGAACAGCTGCCGCCAGCGCGGCACGTCGGTGCCCTGCGGTCCGGCGCCGTCGGTCATCAGCGTCTGCAGCAGGCCCATCGCGTTGGAGCCCTTGCCGTAGCGGACCGGCTCCACGTGGGTGTCGGCGGTGGGGTGGATCGAGGAGGTGATCGCCACGCCGTGGGTCAGGTCCAGATCCGGATTGACGTTGAGTGTGGCCGCGCCGACGATCGATTCGGAGTTGGTGCGGGTCAGCACGCCCAGTTGGGAGGACAGCTTGCTTAGTTTTCCGCTGTCCCGCATCTTGAACAGCAGCCGCTGGGTGTTGTAGGTGCCGGCGGCCAGGATCAGATACCGCGCGGTGAACGTCTTGCGGTGTCGGCGCGCCCGCAGCCCGGTACGCACCGTGCGCACCTGCCACAGCCCGTCGGCACCCTGCTCGAAGGCCGTCACCGTCGTCATCGGATGCACCTGTGCGCCAGCCGATTCCGCCAGATACAGGTAGTTCTTCACCAGCGTGTTCTTGGCGCCCCAGCGGCAGCCCGTCATGCACTCGCCGCACTCGATGCACCCGGTGCGCGCCGGGCCGGCGCCGCCGAAGTACGGGTCGGCCACCGTCTTGCCCGGGGTCTTGACGCCGTTCGCGCCGTCCGGGCCGAAGAACACCCCGACCGGGGTGGCCACGAAGGTGTCACCGACGCCCATCTCGTCGGCGACCTCCTTGACGATGCGGTCGGCGTCGGTGAACGTCGGGTTCTGGACCACGCCGAGCATCCGCTTCGCCTGGTCGTAGTGCGGCATCAGCTCGGCACGCCAGTCGGTGATGTGTGCCCACTGCTTGTCGGCGAAGAACGGCTCCGGCGGCACGTAGAGGGTGTTGGCGTAGTTCAGCGAGCCACCGCCCACCCCGGCACCGGCCAGCACCATGACGTTGTTGAGCAGGTGGATGCGCTGGATGCCGTAGCAGCCCAGCTTCGGCGCCCACAGAAAGTCGCGCAGGTGCCAGGAGTTCTTGGCGAAGTCCGGGTCGGCGTAGCGGCGTCCCGCCTCCAAAACGCCGACGCGATAACCCTTCTCGGTCAGCCGCAGGGCGCTGACGCTGCCACCGAAACCCGAACCGATGATGAGGACGTCGTAGTCAGGCTGCATCGCATCAGTATGCCCTAGCCGGTACCGGTGGTAGCAGGGTCGTCGCGGCCAGATTTCGGCGCGATTTTCGTCTCCTGGCGACAAGAATCGCGCCGAAATCACGAGCCGACGGTCAGCCCGACCTTCTGGAACTCCTTGAGGTCGCAGTAGCCCGCCTTGGCCATCGACCGGCGCAGCCCGCCCACCAGGTTCAGCGAGCCGAACGGATCGTCCGACGGGCCGTCGAGCACCTGCGCCAGGCTCGGCCGTTCCCCGTAGGCGACCTGCATCAGCGCGCCACGCGGCAACGACGGGTGGGCGGCCGCCGACGGCCAGTACCAGCCGTCGCCCTGCGCCTCGGCCGCCGCGGCCAGCGGCGTGCCGAGCACCACCGCGTCGGCGCCGCAGGCGATCGCCTTGGCCAGGTCCCCGGAGGTGTGGATGTCACCGTCTGCCAGCACGTGCACGTAGCGTCCGCCGGTCTCGTCGAGGTACTCGCGGCGGGCCGCGGCGGCGTCGGCGATCGCGGTGGCCATCGGCACGCTGATGCCCAGCACCTCATCGGAGGTGGTCACTCCCTCGGTGGAGCCGTAGCCGACGATCACCCCGGCCGCACCGGTGCGCATCAGGTGCAGCGCGGTGCGGTGGTCGATCACCCCGCCTGCCACCACCGGGATGTCCAGCTCGGAGATGAACGTCTTGAGGTTCAGCGGCTCGC
>CAYNJD010000175.1:0-7081 GCA_964397355.1 uncultured Mycobacterium sp.
GGCCGTGCATCTTGGGTTTGACGATGTAGATCGACCCGGTACGGCTGTTGACCAGCGGCCCGTTGTCGTCCGAGGCGTTCAGCCCGTGCATGGCGATCAGCCCGGTGAACAGCGCATCCTGGATGCCCTCGAACACCTCGTTGCCCTGGCTGTCGACGATGGCGTCGTTGGTCATCAAGTGGCCCACGTTGCGCACGAACATCAGGCTGCGACCCGGCAGGGTCAGCGTCCCGGCGTCCGGGCCGCCCGGCTTGGTGAACTCGCGATCGGCGGCCAGCGTGCGGGTGAAGGTCTTGCCGTCCTTGCTGACCTCCTCGGCCAGGTCGCCGCGGTTGAGGCCCAGCCAGTTGCGGTAACCCAGCACCTTGTCGTCGGCGTCGACCGCGGCCACCGAGTCCTCGAAGTCCATGATCGTGGTGACCGCCGACTCGAGCACCACATCCTTGATGCCGGCGGCGTCGGTCGAGCCGATCGGGGAGGTCGGGTCGATCAGGATCTCGACGTGCAGCCCGTGGTGGGACAGCAGCACCGACGACGGGGACTCGGCGTCGCCGGTGTAGCCGACGAACTCGGTGGGCTCGGCGACCGTGGTCTCCGGGCCGTCGCCGAGCGTGACCGCCAACTCGCCGTCGTCGACCGCGAAACTCTTGACCTCGGTCCACGTGCCGTTGGCCAGCGGCAGCGCGTCGTCGAGGAACTTGCGGGCGTAGGCGATCACCTTGTCGCCGCGCACCGGGTTGTACTCGGTGCCCTTCTCGGCACCGTCGTCCTCGCTGATCACGTCGGTTCCGTACAGCGCGTCGTACAGCGACCCCCAGCGGGCGTTGGCGGCGTTGAGGGCGAAGCGGGCGTTGAGCACCGGCACCACCAGCTGCGGGCCGGCCTGCACGGCGATCTCGTCATCGACGCCCGCCGTGGTCACCGTGAAGTCCTCCGGCTCGGGCTGCAGGTAGCCGATCTCGGTGAGGAACTCCCGGTAGGCCTCGGGATCCACGGGCGCGATCACCCGCTGCCGGTGCCATTTGTCGATCTGGGCCTGCAACTCGTCGCGCCGGGCCAGCAGCTCCTGATTCTTGGGCGTCAGATCGGCGACGACCTTGTCCACACCCGCCCAGAAGCTGTCCGGGTCCACGCCGGTCCCTTTCAGCGCCTCGTCGGTGACGAAGTCGTACAGCACGCGGGCCACCCGCAGATCGCCCACCGACACCCGGTCCGTCATGTTTCCCTCCTCATAGCCAGTCCACCACCTTACCGGCCGACAACGCCGCTATCCGCATCCGGCGAGTTCCAACAGCAGGTCACACCGCTCGAGCAGGGTGGTTCGCAGTGGCGCGGCACGCTGCGAGATCTCGGTTTGGCAGCGGACGTATTCGGCACGGCCGGCCGGGTTTTCGATGGGGATCGGCCGGTAGCCGTAGCCGCTCAGGTCATAGGGGCTGGCCCGCATATCGATCTCGCGGGCCGCGGCCGCCAACCGCAGGCACTCCAGCAGCAACTCGGAGTCGATCAGCGGCCCCAGCTTGTAGCACCACTTGTATAGATCCATGTTCGCGTGCAGGCATCCCGGCTGCTCCCAATCGGTTTGGGTGGCCCGTCGCGGAGTTCCGGCGTTGCGTGGCGCCGCCGCCGGGGTGAAGAACCGGAACGCATCGAAGTGGGTGCAGCGCAACGGTGTTGCCTCCAGGACCGCGTCCACCTCGGCGGCGCTGAGCCGCAGCGGCACGTGGCCGTGCCGGACGGTGTCGCTGCGGTAGACCATCGCCCACTCGTGCAGTCCGAAGCAGTTCAACTGGGCCGGCCGGGCGGCGGTGGCCCGCAACAGCCGTGCGACGAACCTCACGGTGTCGGCCCGCCCGCGCAGGTGGGACTCGGCGACGCCGACTCGCCCGTCGGTCACCGTGTACCCGCGACGCCCGCGGTAGGCGCGCAGCGCCGCCGCCCCGCGAAGCGCCACCCCGAAACCGGGATTCCAGCTGCGCAGCTGCCTTGGCCGCAGGCTGTAGTAGCTGAACAGGAACTTCGGCACCGGGTCCCCGGCGGCGATCCGGCGCAGCAGCGGGGCCAAAAAGGCGTCCAGTCGCAGCCGGTACGCCTGCGCCCGGGCCTGCCACTGCTCGGTGTGCAGCTCCGATACGACCAGGTCAGACACGATGCGTTCCGTCGCGGACGGTGCCGACGACATCCTGGACCAGGTCCTCGAGGGCCACCATCGCCACCACCGCGCCGTCGCGGCCGACGGCCAGGGCCAGGTGGCTGTTGGTGCGGCGCATCCGAGACAGCGCGTCGGCCAGCGGCAGCGAGGCGGCAACGCGGGGCAGCGGCCGTACCGCGGCGATGTCGACGACGGCGTCGGGGTCTGCGGAGCCGTCGCTGAGCGGCAGCACGTCCTTGATGTGCAGGTAGCCGAGGTATTCGCCCTGGTCGACGACCGGGAACCGCGAATACCCGGTCTCGGCGAGCGCCTTCTCGACGGCCGCCACAGTCGGTCCGCGGCCGGGGGCGGCCACCGGGACGGCGCGGATGTCGGCCGCCGGCACCGCGACGTCGGAAACCACCCGGGTGCGGATCTGCAGCGCGCGGGTCAACCGGGTGTACTCCTCGAGATCGAGCAGCCCCGCCGAGACCGATTCGGCGATCATCTCGCTGAGCTCGACGGTGGAGACCGTGATCTCCAGCTCGTCCTTGGGCTGCACCCGCACGGCCCGCAGGACGAGGTTGGCGCACCAGTTGTAGAAGGCGATGAACGGCCGGGCGGCCGCCATGTAGACCAGGTAGGGCGGGATCAGCAGCATCGCCGCGGTCTCCGGACCTGCCAAGGTGATGTTCTTGGGCACCATCTCGCCGAACAGCACATGCAGCGTCACCACGATCGTCAACGCGACGATGAACGCCACGGTGTGCAGCAGCGCGTCGGGGATGCCCATCAGCCGGAACGGATACTCCAGCAGGTCGGCGACGGCCGGTTCACCGATGCGGCCGAGCAGGATCGAGCACACCGTGATCCCCAATTGCGCTCCGGCCAGCATCAACGACAGTTGTTCGCCGGCCCGGATCACCGTGACCGCGCTCTGCCTGCCCTGTTCGGCCAGCGCCTCGAGCCGGTCGCGTCGCGCCGATATCAGCGAGAACTCGGCGCCGACGAAGAAGGCGTTCGCCGCGATCAGCAGCACGGTCAACGCGGAGTTGAGCAGGTCAGCCATCGCCCGCCCCCAGTTGGGTGAGCACCAGCAGGTCGATGCGCCGGCCGTCCATCCGCACCACCCGGGCCAGCCAGCGCGGCGGGTGCGCGGACAGCTCGTCGGGGTCGAACGCGGTCAGCTCGACGGTCTCACCGGCTGCCGGAATGTGCCCGAGTTCTTGCAGTACCAGCCCGCCGATGGTCTCGTAGGAGCCCTCCGGTGCGCGGTAGCCGGTGGCGGCCGCCACCTCGTCGATGCGCAGCAGGCCCGAGACCTGCCAGCCGCCCCCGGCCGCCACCACGTCGGGGGTGGCGTCGTCGTGCTCGTCGCGGACGTCGCCGACGATCTCTTCGATCAGGTCCTCCATGGTGACGATTCCCGCGGTGCCGCCGTACTCGTCGACGACCAGCGCGGCCTGCTGGCCGTTGGCCCGGATCTGTTCCATCACCGCGTCGCCGTCCAGCGTGGAGGGCACCACCGCGACCGGCTGGGCGACGGCGGTGACCGGGGTGACCGCGCGGTCGGCGACGGGGATCGCGAACACCTGTTTGACGTGGACGATGCCGACCGGGGCGTCGAGATCACCGTCGACCACCGGGAAGCGCGAGAATCCGGTGTCGATGGCCGAGGCGGCCAGGTCGGCGACGGTGTCGTCGGCCTGCAGGCTCACCACCTTCGATCGCGGTGTCATCAGCTCGGCGGCGGTCAGCGCACCGAACCGCAGCGAGCCACCCACCAGCGCCGCGGTGCTGGGGTCCAGCGCGCCGCTGCGCGCGGAGTTGCGCACCAGCGACGCCAGCTCCTGCGGTGAGCGGGCCGACGCCAGCCGGTCGGCGGGCTCGATGCCCAGCCGCTTCAGGATCAGGTTCGCCGTGCCGTTGGTCGCCTTGATCGCGACCCCGAAGACCCGCGAGAACAGCAGCTGCGGTCCGGCCACCGCGCGGGCTATCGGCAGCGGGCGGGCCACGGCCAGGTTCTTGGGCACCAACTCGCCGAAGACCATCGACAGTGAGGTGGCGATCACCAGCGCGAGCAGCAACGCCACCCCGGATGCGGTCGCCTCGGGCAGGCCCACGGCCGCCAGCGCGGGGCGCAGCCAGCGGGCCAACACCGGCTCGGCCAGGTAACCGGTGGCCAGCGTGGTGATCGAGATGCCCAGCTGGGCGCCGGACAGCTGGAACGACAGCGTGCGGTGGGCGTCTTGGATGTAGGCGTCGCGGCGCCCGCCCCGGCGGGCGTTGGCCTCCACGACGCTGCGTTCCAGGGTGGTCAGCGAGAACTCGGCGGCGACGAACACCGCGGTGCCCAGCGTGAGAACCACGAACGCCAGCAGGCTGCCGACGGTCAACGCGATGGTCATGATGTGGTGCCGCTCGCGGCCATGGGTCTCACCAGCCGAACGGTAGCGGATGGCCCTCGGCGAAACCGGCGGCCGACTGCACCCCGAGCACCGCGCGTTCATGCAGCTCGGCGAGGTCGGCGGCGCCGACGTAGGTGCAGGTGCTGCGCAGACCGGAGGTGATGTGGTCCAGCAGGTCCTCGACCCCGCCGCGGTCGGGGTCCACCGCCATCCGCGACGTCGAGATGCCCTCCTCGAACAGCGCCTTGCGGGCCCGGTCGAAGGCGCTGTCGGCCGAAGTGCGTGCGGCCACCGCCCGTTTGGACGCCATACCGTAGCTCTCCTTGTACGGCCGGTCGTCGTGGTCGAACATCAAATCACCGGGGGATTCGTAGGTGCCGGCGAACCAGGAGCCGATCATCACGTTCGACGCCCCGGCGGCCAGCGCGAGGGCAACGTCGCGGGGATGGCGAACCCCGCCGTCGGCCCACACGTGGGCGCCGAACTCGCGTGCCGCCGCCGCGCACTCCAGCACGGCGGAGAACTGCGGGCGGCCCACCCCGGTCATCATCCGGGTGGTGCACATCGCGCCCGGGCCCACACCCACCTTGACGATGTCGGCCCCGGCGTCGATCAGATCCCGGGTGCCCTCGGCCGACACCACGTTGCCGGCCACCAGGGGCACACCCGGCTCCAGCGCGGCCACCGCCCGGATGGCCTGCAGCGCCTTCTCCTGGTGACCGTGCGCGGTGTCGATGACCAGCACATCCACCCCGGTCTCCAGCAAGGCGGCCGCCCGGGCCGTCACCTCGCCGGTGATGCCGACCGCGGCGGCGATGCGCAACCGGCCGTCCGCATCGGTGGCGGGGGTGTAGATGCCGGCCCGGATCGCACCGGTGCGGGTCAGCACCCCGGCCAGCGTGCCGTCGGGGTTGGTCAGCACCGCGACGTCGACCGGCGCGTGCTCGAGCAGGTCGAACACCTTGCGTGGTTCGGTCCCCAGCGGGGCGCTGAGCAGGTCGGACAGCGCGACGTCGCGAACCCGGGTGAAGCGGTCCACACCCTCGCAGCACGCCCTGGTCACCAAGCCGGTCGGCCGGCCGTCGACGGCCACCACCGCCGCGCCGTGGGCGCGTTTGGTGATCAGCGCCATCGCGTCGGACACCGAGTCCTCGGGGGAGAGCACCACCGGGGTGTCGGCGACCAGGTCCCGGCTTTTCACGAACGCCACGGTGTGGCGCACCGCCTCGATCGGCAGGTCCTGGGGCAGCACCACGATGCCGCCGCGGCGGGCCACCGTCTCGGCCATCCGCCGTCCCGCCACGGCGGTCATGTTGGCTACCACCACCGGGATGGTGGCGCCGGAACCGTCCCGGGTCGACAGGTCGACATCCAGGCGCGACGCGACAGCCGAGCGGTTCGGGACGATGAAGACATCGTCGTAGGTCAGGTCATAGCTGCGGTCGTATCCGCTGGTGAATCTCATCGGGTGGTCGCCACCGGGTTGCTGGGGTCCGACGGGCCCATGCTGTTCGCCTCCACAGGTCGTGAGCCGGGTTCTGGCAACACCTGACGTTCAACTGCGGCCACGCCGGCGACGCCGTATCGGCCCGGTCAGCCACGGTACCGCCCGCGCGACCGTGGGCACCACCCGACGGTGAACGGTGATAACCGAATGAAAAATTGATCTTCCTCACAGCCGATTCGTCAGGTAGGCTCATCACGTCGTTCAGGGGAGCAGAGATGATAGTTAGCTGCAGCCGACGGGGTGTGGTCATTCGGACCCCGGCTGTGGTTGCTCGCGCCGCACGGCCCGGCCCGCGCTGCCGCAGCGCCGCCCGCCCCGTCGCGATCGCGGGCGGATCGGGGCGGCGGGGCTGCAGCGTAGAAGGCTACCTGCAGCGCAAACTGCACCGGCAATGGCGCAACCGGGGATCGTAGCCGGTTCGTCCCGCATCGATGTCCGGCTGGGCCGCCGATGCCGCGGATCCGCTGCTTAGCTTGCAGTACAACGTAAGTCGGACGATACGACCCCTGGAGTCCAGGAGTCCGGCCAGGGCCGGGTGCCGGTGAAGCCCCGAACTGCCGGCCGCCGGGCCGAAACGTGCCGAGCCCGCGCGTATCGGTGCGCGTGTGACGTCGCCATAGGGCAGGTGTTGCGTCGTCCCGGTTGTGAATGCCGGCCGCGCCGGACCGTCGGGACCGGGGACAGCGCTATGCGATTCAGCGGTTAACAGTTAGCTAGAACCAATTCAAATAGCCACAGTAATACTTAGAAATGACTAAACTGCGCGATATTCAATCATCAACTTCGACGCCGACACCGAGCCACTCCCACCAAAAGAGGTACGCAGCATGCGGGTAAGCCAGATCCTGTCCCTGTCCGCCGGCGCCGCCCTGGTCGGCGGCATCGCCGCCGGCCCGGTCCCGGCGCCGCCGGACGCGCCGGCCGCGGCCGCATTCGACGTCCGGCTCGCCAGCGGCGAGCATCAGGACATCGTCATCGATTTCGTGCGGCATGCGCAGATGACACCGCCGTACGATCTGCTGCTCACCCCCTCGC
>CAYNJD010000176.1:0-6992 GCA_964397355.1 uncultured Mycobacterium sp.
GGTGAGGCCGGTACCGCCGCGCACCACGACGGCGGCAATGGCGGCAACGGCGGCAACAGCGGGGCGGCCGGCGCCGGCGGCCGCGGTGGCCTCAGCGGCGACGGGACCACTCGGGCGGCTGACGGTACCGACGGTTCGGGGGGCGGCGGCAACGGCGGCAACGGCGGGGACGGCTGGGACGCCACCTCGCCGGGCACCACCGGCGGCAACGGCGGCAACGGCGGCAACGGCGGTGACCACGGCAACGGCGGCACCGGCGGCGCCGGGGGTGACGGCGCCGCCGGTGCCACCGGCAGCACCGGCACCGCGGCGAACGTCAACGGGGGCACCGGCACCGACGGTGCGAACGGTGGCAACGGCGGTACCGGTGGTAGGGGCGGCTCGATCTCCGGCAACGGGGGCAGTGGCGGCATCGGCGGCGCCGGCGGCACGGGGGGCACCGGCGGCGCCGGCTTCGACGCGGCTACCGACAGCACCGCGGCCGGCGGCGTCGGTGGTGCCGGCGGCAATGGCGGTGATGGCGGTCTCGGCGGCGCCGGCGGCGACGCCCTGGCGACCGGCGGCAACGCTGGTGCCGGCGGCGACGGTGGTGCGGCCGGTGACGGTGGCACCGGTGGTGTCGGCGGCCAGGGCGGCGGAGACACCAGTTCCGCTTCCAGCGGCGGCCTGATCCTCAAGGCCGCTACCGGCGGCAACGGCGGTGACGGCGGCAATGCCGGCCACTCCGGGGCGGGCGGCACGGGCGGCGCCAACGGCGACGGCTCCCAGGCCGGCAGCGGCGGCACCGGCGACTCCGGCACCGGCGGTGATGGCGGGGCCGGGGGCAGCGGCGGCGACGGAATCTACAACCTCCAATACGGCTACCCGGTGGCCGGCGGCACCGGCGGCACCGGCGGCACCGGGGGGCTCGGCACCGACGGTGGCGAAGACGGCGACGGCGGTCAGGGTGGCGCCGGCGGCAACGGCGCCGGCTTCGTCGGCACCAATTCCAGCGGCACCGCCACCGGCGGCACCGGCGGTGCGGGCGGTGCCGGCGGTATGGGCACTGCCAGCGCGCCCGGACTCGGTGGTGGTGGCGGCGGCGGTGGCGGCGGTGCGCTGGTCGCCGGCATCGGTGCCAGCGGTACCGCCACCGGCGGCAATGGCGGTGACGGCGGGGACGGCAGCGCCACCGATGCCGGTGGCACCGGTGGTACCGGCGGCATCGCCAGTATCGAGAGCCAGGGCGACCTGGCCGGCGGCACCTCCACCGCCTCCGGTACCGCCATCGGCGGGGCCGGCGGCGACGCCATCGGCACCGGCATCGGCGGCGACGGCGGACTCGCCGGAATCGGAGCCAGCGGCGACGGCTCCGTGGCCACCGGTACCGCCACCGGCGGGGCCGGCGGCGACGGCAGCAACGGCGGCATCGGAGGCGCCGGCTGGATCACCCAGATCATGGCGATCTTCGGCGGGCACGTCACCGACAGCACCGCCACCGGTGGCGCTGCCGGCGACGGCGTAGACGGCAGCGTCGGCGGTTACGGCGGTAGCGCCTCTGTCATGGCGGGTTCCGATGGCACGGTCGCTCACAGCACCGCGCTGGGCGGCGCCGGTGGCGACGGGGGTGCAGGCGGCACGAACGGGGGCACCGGCGGTTCGGGCGGAAACGGCGGCATCGGCGAGGTCGCAGCACTCGATGGCGCCCCCGTCAGCGACGCGACCGCCACGGGCGGCAACGGCGGCGACGGCGGGAACGGGGGCGACGGCTCCGACGGCGGCAACGGCGGGTACGGCGGTGGCGGCGCCAGCACCGGCCACGGCGCCGGGTCCGGCGGCAACGGCGGCGACGGGGGCGACGGCGGGGCCGTCGGCGCGAACGGCGACGGTCACGGCGGAAACGGCGGTAGCGGCGGCAACGGCGGCGGCGAAACCGCCGGCGGCCACGGCGGAAACGGCGGAAACGGCACCGACGGTCAATCCGACGGCACCCCGGGATCCGACGGCGCCGCGGGCACAAATGATCGCCAGTAGGTATCGAGTCGGTCGTCACCTGGCCGGGCCACGTTTCAGGCAGCTGATTGACGGGAAGCAGGCGATGCGGGAGCGAATCGAAGACACGTTGATTAAGACCTACAAGCGGTCACTGATTCTGCCGGCCTTGGTTGGAAGCCTTGTCGCGTCTTTGACTTCAGGCAGCAGTACGGAAATGCACCGAGGTTAGATCGTGCCAAGCACAGCCGAGCGGACTCCGCAGGAGAGGGCCGCGGTAAGCGCCCATTTGATCGCCAAAGGGGGCGTCTGGAACGCGACGCCTCCGGCCTACTCGGGATTTTTCCGTGACCGACTCCTACGGAATCTGCAAGATGTGGCGGTCGCCGTTGCAACAGAGACGAACGCCGAACCGCGTGAAATCGCCAGGGCGCTCGAAGCAAGCCAGTACTTCGTCAACCGTTCGTTCGACTATTTCGAGGGCCGCCGTGGGATCGGCCGGCGGATAGGACGTGCGTTCTGCGTCCCGATGCGGTCACCTCGGGACGATAGCGCGAACGGCAGCGAATCACTGCCGTTCTTCAAGCTGTACGACCCGGTCCGGTTCGGAGTCGACTCGAATATTCGAATGCGCGGGATGTACGGGCTACCTCCCACGATCCTCGACACCTATACCCGCAGCGGTATAGACGAGGAAGCCGGCGCGTTGGTCCTGGTACCGATGCACAGCGACATGCTGCGGGACCTGTGGCATAACCGATCCGATCCGATGCAGGCGTCGGAGATGGCGGCGGTAGCCGACTCCGTCCTCACCAAGGCAGCCTGGTTCGCCCGCTACCAGCTCGGCGCTCAGGTACTCGGACTCGGCGCCACTCTCCCGCATCCAACGGTCACCAACTTCGGACAACGGCTCCGCGACATCAACGGCATGATCGACTTGGTCACAACGACGGGCCACGGCGGCACCGTCTACATGATCATCGAGACGATCAAGAAGATTCTTTGCGATACGCCGGTCCGATCCAACGGCCGAATCGGCGTGCTCGGCGGGGCCGGTTCTATCGGCCGCTCGACCAGCGTGGCCGCACTGGAGATGGTCGAAAACCACCGCATATACAGTTTCGACAAGAGACCGCTGGATTTGTCCGGCTACGGGAGCCTCAGCGACAAAATTGAGGTCGCCGCTTCGGCGGCGGATGTCCTTCGACGGTGCAACATCGTTGTCGCCGCCGTAACCGGACGAATCGACTTGAACCACAATGAATTCGATGACATCGACTTGGATGGCAAGGTGATCATCGACGATAACCGGCCCGGTTGCTTCGACAGGGACCAGGTCGAGGCGAGGAATGGAAGATTGGTGTGGGTCGTCGGCGAAGACGGCAGCGACAGCAAGTTCATGACGCGCGACGGGTTATACACCGCCGGCATCCCGTACAACTACGGCGACGATTCGGGGTTGTACGGATGCCATTCTGAATTCGCCTGCGGGCAGGAAGCGGCGGTCATTGCGAAGTACGACGCCCGCGAGCACGCGATCACAGCTCCGGTGACACCGCACGATGTCATGGCTATCGGCAAGCTCTTCGACGACGCCGGCGTTCGTGTTGCCCCTTTCCAAGCGTGTGGCCGGCCGGTGCTGATCAGCTGAGGACGTCGCCGGCTACCGTGGCGGAAGCCGCGTGCCTAACCGCTCGCCGTCACCGCGGACCGCTGTCGCACCCGTTGCGGCCACCAGAACCACCGGCCCAGCAGCGCGGCGATGGTCGGCGTCATGAACGACCGCACGATCAACGTGTCGAACAACAGCCCCAGTGCGATGGTGGTCCCGATCTGGCCGAGGATCCGGAGGTCGCTGAAGATGAACGAGGCCATGGTGGCGGCGAACACCAGCCCGGCGGCGGTCACCACCGACCCGGTGCCGGCCATCGCCCGGATGATGCCGGTGTTGAGCCCGGCGCCGATCTCCTCGGAGAACCGGGAGATCAGCAGCAGGTTGTAGTCCGAGCCCACCGCCAACAGCAGGATGACGGCCAGCGCCAGCACGATCCAGTACAGCTGAATGCCGAACAGGTACTGCCACACCAGCACCGACAGCCCGAATGAGGCGCCCAGCGAGAGCGCGACCGTGCCCACGATGACGATCGCCGCGACCAGGCTTCGGGTGATGATCATCATGATCAGCAGGATCAGGCTCAGCGCGGAGATCCCCGCGATCAGCAGGTCGTATTTTGCCGCGTCGGCGATGTCCTTGTAGGTCGCGGCGGTGCCGGCCAGGTAGATGTGCGAACCCTGCAACGGGGTGCCCTTGATCGCCTCCTTGGCGGCGTCGCGAATCTTGTCGATGTGCGAGATGCCTTCGGGCGTAGCGGGATCACCCTCGTGGGTGATGATCAGCTGCGCGGCTTTGCCGTCGGGTGAGAGGAACAGTTTCATCCCGCGTTTGAACTCGGGGTTGTCGAACGCTTCGGGCGGCAGGTAGAAGGAGTCGTCGTTCTTGGCTTCGTCGAACGCCTGACCCATGGCGGCCGGATTGTCGTTCGCGGCCGCGGACTGCTCGCTGATTCCGGAGTTGGTGGCATAGTTGTTCAGCGCGAGATCACGGTTGACCTGCTGGCTTTCGATCTGGGAGGGGATCAGCCCCACCAGCTGCGGCTGCAGCGCATCGAGGCGGTCGAGGGTCGCGGTGAGCTGTTCGAATTTCTCGCTGAGCTGGTCGACGCCATCCTGCAGGTCGAAAACGGAACGCAGCGCCGAGCATACGGGGATGTCGAAACAGTGCGGTTCCCAGTAGAAGTAGCTGCGGATCGGGCGGAAGAAGTCGTCGAAGTTCGCGAGCTTGTCCCGCAGCTCGTTCATGATCTCGATGGTGTCGTGAAAGCTCTGGGTCTCGGCGTGGGTGGCGTCGGCGAGTTCTTGCTGCAGCGCGTACTGCTGCTCAAGGGTGTGGATCGACTTCTCCGCTTCGGCGGCCTGCTTGAGCAAGTCGGCGGCCCGGTCCAGCTGGTATTTGAGGTTCTGGGTCTGAGCGACGCTGCCCTGGCCGACCGCAAACGGTATCGAGGTGTGCTTCAGCGGGGTACCCAGCGGCCTGGTTATGGACTGCACCTTGGCGATGCCCGGGGTGTGGAACACCGCCTTGGCGACGCGCTCCAAGACTAGGAAGGACGCCGGATTGCGCAGATCGTGGTCCGATTCGATCATCATCAGTTCCGGGTTCAGCCGGGCTTGGGAGAAGTGGCGTTCGGCGGCGGCGTAGCCGATGTTGGCCGGGGCACGGTCCGGCATGTACTCGCGGGCGTCGTAGCTGGTCTTGTAACCCGGCAGGGCGAGCAGACCGATCAGGGCGACCGCGCAGGCCACCACCAGAATGGGTCCGGGCCAGCGGACGATCGCGGTACCGACCCTGCGCCAGCCCCGGGTCCGCATCGCCCGCTTGGGTTCGAAGCGGCCGAATCGACTGCCGATGGTGAGCACGGCCGAGGTCAGGGTGAGCGCGGCGACCAGCGCGACGAAGATACCGATGGCGGCGGGCAGCCCCAGCGTGTGGAAGTACGGCAGCCGGGTGAAGGTCAGGCAGTACACCGCCCCGGCGATGGTCAGCCCCGACCCCAGCACGACGTGCGCGGTGCCCCGGTACATGGTGTAGAACGCGGTTTCCGGGTCCTCCCCGGCTGCGCGCGCCTCCTGGTAGCGGCTGAGGATGAAGATCGCGTAGTCGGTCCCCGCGGCGATCGCCAGCAGCGTCAGCAGGTTCGTCGAGTACGTCGACAGTCCGATGACCTCGTGGTAGCCCAGAAACGCGACGAATCCACGGGCCGCGGCCATTTCGATGGCCACGGTGAGCAGCGCGAGCACGGTGGTGGCGACCGAGCGGTAGACGGCGAAGAGCATGAGTGCGATCACCAGAAAGGTGATCGCGGTGACCTTGTTGGTGCCCTCGCTGCCGACCGAGAACTGGTCGGCGACCAGTGGCGCCGCACCTGTCACGTAGGCATGGACACCGGGTGGTGCCGGGGTGTCCGCGACGATGCCGCGAACGGCGGCGACGGATTGGTTGGCCAGCGTCTCGCCCTGGCTTCCGGCCAGAAACACTTGTGCCAGTGCCGCTTTGCCGTCGTTGCTCTGCGAGCCGGCGGCGGTCAGCGGATCTCCCCAGAAGTTCTGGATGTGCTGGACGTGTTCGGTGTCTTGTTCCAGTTTGGCGACCAGGGTGTCGTAGAACTTGTGGGCGTCGTCGCCGAGCGGCCGGTCGCCTTCGATGACGATCATCGCGGCGCTGTCGGTGTCGTACTGCTGGAACACTTTTCCGATGCGCTTGGCCGCCTGATACGACGGCGCGTCGGGAGAACTCATCCCGACGTTGTGGGCTTCGGCCACCACCTCCAACTGCGGAACCAGACTGTTGGTCACGGCCGCCAGTGCCACCCAGAACAGCACGATCGGCAGTGCGAGGCGGCGGATGGTGTGCGGCCAGAAGGGCCGTCGCTGCGGCTCGCTCATCCGGACTTGTCCAGGCAGAAGGTGTAGGCGCTCACTGCGTCGACGGTCCTTTCGTCTTTGAGGTCGCCGTCGATGAAGATTCGGCAGCCCAGCGTGGCGCCGTTGCCCTGTGCCCGCAGGTCGGCGATGACGGCCGGTTCGGTCGTTGTCGCCTCGTACCGCCAGGGCAGCGGGGCGTCGATGATCTGCTGCGGGGCGGCGTTGACGTCGAGATAGTTGATGGTGGCTGTGGCGCCCGGGGCGCCGAAGACCTCGTAGACCACGTTCTTGGGGTTGAACGGGACGATCTCTTCGCCCGCGTCACTGCTGGTCGACGTGGTGTCGTGCGAGCCGAAGATGCCGTGCAGTCGGTAGACCCCGAACGCCGCGACTCCGACCACCACCACGGCGACGATGACCATCCACCCCTGCCTGACCAGGCTGAAGAACGAAAGTCTCTGCACCGGCGGCCTTTCGGTTTCCGTGGGTGATCGACTGGGCGGCAATCAAGGCCTCAGCGTACGGTACGGAACCGTACA
>CAYNJD010000177.1:0-6921 GCA_964397355.1 uncultured Mycobacterium sp.
TCAGAAACATCATGAAGACGATGTTGAACAGATGCTGCCAGCGCAGCCAGGCCGGAAAGCCGCTGTCGATCGTCGGTGTCACGCGCGTCGAGGTACCCGGGTAGGTGGCGATGAAGTCCTGCATCCAGCCGTACTGCCGCAATTGCTGCGCCACCGCGATCCCCACGACCAGTCCGGCGACACCGAGCGGGATCAGCCACAGCGACGAAACCCAGCGGCTGCCGAACCGCAGCGCCGGAACCTGCGCCCGCTCCTGCGGGATCGCACCGGCCCACTGCCCCACCTCGACCCGGCGGTCCCTCACCCGCCGGCGCGGGCCCTGATCGAGCAGCCCGGCCAGATCATGTGCTTGTGAAGCCATTTCAGCGCCTCCCACCCCATGCGGCATTCAAGTGGTAGAAGCCATCAGCCTGAGCGGCGGTTCATGGCGAGCCTCATCGCCGTCATCAACTATAACCGCTGCTTGCGCGGTATGCCCCGATGTTTTCAGTCGACACGCGGGCACCGTTCGGGCGCAGCGGTTGCACTGTGGCGATCGCCGGCGGCCGCGACGCCTCGGTGGCCGCCTCCGGTGCCGGCGGGCCGGACTTGCGGGCCGGCAGCAGGTGTGGCGCCGCGGCGATCGCCAGCACCGCCGCACCGGTCGATCCCAGGGCCTGCGCCCAGCCCAGCGGACCCACCGGTGCGCAGCCCAGCAGCTGGCTGATGCCGGGGATGCTGATCATGCCCGCGAACGCCGCGAACGACCCGGCAGCGGTGAGCCACACCAGCGGCGCATGCGAATCGACCAGGGTCTGGGCCAGTTCGGTGCTCACCAGCGTGATCAGCGCGACCGTGGCGGCGCGCTGCGGGGCGCCCGGTACAACAGAAAGGCGAGCCATCGCCCACGCCGCACTGGCCGCCACTCCGGTGATCGCCCCGCGTACCGCCACGGCACGCAGTAGCGCCCGCTCGTCGATGCCGTGCACGACGCGATCCGCCGGGCCGGCCGGCGTGCTCACCGCGACGGCGGTGGCCGGCAGCGCGTCGGTCAGCATGTTCATCAGCAGCAGCTGGCGGTTGTTCAGCGGTGAGCTTCCGGTCAGCGCGGTGCCGACGACACCGAAGATCACCTCGCCGACGTTGCCGCCGAGCAACCCGGTCACCGCCAGCTGCACCCCGCGCCACAGTCGGCGGCCCTCGTCGACGGCGTCCACCAGCGCGCCGATGCGGCCGTCGGTCAGCACGATGTCGGCGGTGGTGTGCGCCGAGTCGCTGCCGCGGGCAACAACGCCGAACCCGACACTGGCCGCGCGGATCGCCGCCGCGTCGTTGGCGCCGTCCCCGACCATGGCGCAGACCCGCCCGCTGCGTTCCAGGGTCTGCACGACCTGCACCTTGTTCTCCGGCGACATCCGCGCGAAGATCACCCGCTCAGCTACCGCACGTTGCTGTTCCTTGCGCGACAGCGCATTCCAGTCGGTGCCGGTGATGACCTGCTCAGCGGTGACCGGAACGCCGAGTTCCGCGGCGATCGCGGTCGCGGTGACGGGGTGATCGCCGGTGATCAGCCGGATGCCGACGCCTCGGCCGGCCAGGTCCGCCAACAGTTGCGGCGCCTCGGAGCGCGGAGTGTCGGCGATGCCGAGGAACCCGACCAGCGACAGTCCCCCGGTGCACAGCCCGGCGATGCCGTCCGGGTCGTCACGCAGCGACTCGGCCTGCCGGGCGGTCAGCCGGCGCTGCGCCACCGCGATCACCCGCAGCCCGTCGGCGGCCAGGTCTGCCACCGGGTTGCTGCTGTGCGGGCCTTGGCAGGCCGCCAGCACCACCTCCGGCGCGCCCTTGACCACCAACTCCGTGCCCGACACCGACGCCGAGAACGCCCGGCCGGACCGGAACGGCAGGTGCGCGTCGGGAGCCGGCCAGCGCGCGATGCCGGTCGCCGCCTCGACGACGGCCTGGTCGGTGGCGTGGGCGTGGGCGACACCTTCGGGCGTCGGCGCCGCATTGGCAGCACAGCGCAGCACGTCGTCGTCGCGGTGCCCCGCCACCGGGTGCACCCGGGTGACGCGCAGCCGGTTTTCGCTCAAGGTTCCGGTCTTGTCGAAACAGACCACCTCGACGCGCCCGAGCGCTTCCACCGAGCGGGGAATGCGGACCAGCGCACCGGATTTGCTCAACCGCTGCGACGAGGCATGCTGGGCCAGCGTGGCCATCAACGGCATGCCCTCGGGCACCGCGGCCACCGCGACCGCGATCGCGTTGCCCAGCGCCAGCCGCAGGCCGCCGCCGCGCAGCAATCCGAGCAGCCCCACCAGCAGCCCACCGGCCGCGCTCGCCGGGAAGGCACGGTTCATCAGCAGGCTGAGCTGGTGCTGCAGGCCGACGACGGGCAGCTCCCCGCAGGCCAGTTCGGCGGCGCGGCGTGCCTGGGTGTCGGCGCCGACCGCAGTGACCAGGGCGAGCGCGGTACCCGCGATGATCGTCGTGCCCGCGTAGATCATGCAGCGTCGCTCGGCGAGTTCTGCACCGGGCGTGGCCGTTGTCTGTTTGTCCACCGACAGTGATTCGCCGGTGAGACACGATTCGTCGACTTCGAGGTCGGTGGCCTCGATCAGCCGCGCGTCGGCAGGCACGACCTCGTTGCTGCGGACCTCGATCACGGCACCGGGCCGCAACCGATCGATCTCGACATAGGCTTCGGCGTCGCCGGGCCCGATGGTCCGGGCCGGCGGGGCCTGTTGCGCCAGGAGCCGGTTCAGTCGGTTCTCGGCCTGCAATTGCTGCGCGGCCGCCAGCATGCAGTTTCCGATCAGCACCGTGCTGACCATCAACGCGTCGATCGGTGATCCCAGCATGGCGGTGGCCGCCGAGCACAACCCCAATACCGGCATCAGTGGATCGGACAGCTCGGCACGCACGGCCTTGACGAACTGCCAGGCGATGTTCGGCGGCGCTACATCGGCTTCACCGGCGGCCCCGGCGGGTTCGGGAGCCGGCAGGATTTCGCGGATCTCGTCGATCGACATCGCATGCCACTCATAGGCCGGTGCGGGCCGCGGCGCCGGGGTGCGGGCCACACCGCGGGCCAGCAGGTATCCCGAGAGCAGCCCGGCGGCCGCCCCTGCGGTGACCGGTCCGGGGCCCGTTTTGCCCCGGACGCCGCCCCGCACCCCGGGAACCATCAGCACCGCACCGAGCGCGGAGGCGCCGGTGGACAGCGAAATCCCTCGCTCGGTGGCCGCCCGCGCCGCCGGCAGCGCATGCAGCACCCGCCAGGCGCCGGCCAGATCCGCCAGCAGCAGATCCGCGGTGAAAGGCGGTGCGGCGGCGGCATCGTCGGGCAGCAGCCCCAGGCCGATATCCGCCGAGGCCAGCGCTTGTGCGGCGGTCGCGGACAGTACCGCGACGGTCCGCCCGGCCTGCTGCAGGCCGGACAACGCGGCCACCAGAGCCGCATCACGATCCCGGTCGCCGACCGGCGCCAGGTCATCGAATGCCGGGCGCAGTTCACCCAGGTCGGCGACGTCGAGCGTGACCAGTTCCGCACCCGACGCCCGCGCCGCTGCCAGCAGGGCCGGTGCCAGCGGGTGGCGCGCCGGGCCGTGCTGCAGCACCCGCGGATCGATCAGCACGGCATCGATCCGGTCGAGCCGGCGCAGGCCTTCCGGTCGCAACGGCAGCGCCGCATGTTGCTCGACCAGTGTGCGACTCAAGGTGGCGGCGAAGGATTCGGTGGTGGTGCGCAAGGCTTTCGGTGCGGCAACCACCGCCGCGGTCGCGGCCACCGTGACGTTGCGGCCGACGACGCCGGCCAGACCCGCCCCGAACAACTGCGCCCACGCCGCGCGCCTGCCGTGCCGGTCGGCGGCCCCGTCCGGCAGCGGCACCGGGCGCAACGGCACGATCACATCCGCATGCTCGGCGTGCCGGGCCAGGCGGGGCTCGTGGTGGCTCCATGCCTGCGCTGCCGCTTGGCATTCGGCGGCTTTGATGCCCTGCAGCGCCAAGTCGACCGCCAGCGTCGCCGGCGACAGCGTGGCGATGCGGGCACCGATCGAGATCAGCGACAGCACGCCGGTCGCCGGCCCGGTACCGATCCGGTCGGACAGCCGTCGCCGCAGCCACGGCTGGTGATTTGTCAGCGCCGCGACGGCGTCGACGGCCACCGGCGCCGCCGGCAACCGCAGCGCCCGGCCGGCGAACGCGATGGCCAGCCCGGCGGCGTTGACGCCCACCATCAACCCTCTGCCCGCCAGCAGCAGCCCGTCGCCGGGAAGCGCCGTGGGCGGCGTCGAACCCGCCGAGGAACCGCCGTCGGCCCGGTGGTTCCGTTCGAGGCCCTCGATTACGCGGCACAGGTCGTTCAAGGAAGCCGACTCCCCGTCGGCCGCGAACTCGACGACGACCCGCGACAGCGGACGGTTCAGCCTCGTCGACACCACACCCGGGCGGGCGGCGAGTGCGTCGCACACCTGCCGCCCGAGTCCTTCGCCGTCGGTGTCGGCCAACCCGCGCACCTCGATCCAGGCGCGGCGCTCACCGCTCCAGCAGCGGCGGGTCAGCATCGCGGTCTCGCCGGACAGCAGCCGTACCCCCTCGCGAACCGGTACGGCGGCGACGTGCAGGCCGGCCGACGCGACGACGGCCACCGCCTCGGTGGTGGCGGACGCCCCGCGAACCGTCGCGTCGACGAGAGCGGATGTCGCCTGGATTCCCAGGGCAACCGGGCGAAGCAGCAAGGATGTCCGAATCAATTCGCCAGCAACCAATCGTGTGACCTGACAGTGGGTCCCGCGCCGATCCGAGCGTGGATCCACCGCGAGAACGGCCCAATTCTGTCGACACTTTGGCGATTGCGCAACTATGCGAATGTGTCGTTCGCCGAAGCCCGCGATGGGTGTTGGGCCAAAATGAATGCCGCAATGGCAAAACATCAAGAACGGCGACCCGAAAACATCACTTCAGCCACCCGATCGGACGGGCCGACCCCACCCCAACTCGCATCGGCCGCGAGCACATTCGCGCTGCTGAGCAGCCCGGCGCGGCTGCATGTGCTCTGGCTGGCAGCGCAAGGGCCCTACGACGTCAGCACGTTGGCCGACCGGGCAGGCATCAACGTCGCCACCATGAGCCAGCACCTGACCAAGCTGCGACTGGCCGGATTGATCAGCGCGCGCAAGGACGGGCGCCACCACATCTACACCGTCGACGACCCGCACATCCTGACCCTGCTCCAGCAGATCTTCGCCCACATCGGCCCGGACGGCAGCCTCGCGCCGGACCCGCCGCGCGCGCCGGGAAAGCCGCAGTGAGCCAGGTCACATATCCCGGCCGGGAGTGTCGCGGCTCACGGACCAAAGTCCCGAGATGCAGTGATGGCCAACACTTTTCGGATTCTTACGATCGACCGCTGGATTAACGTCCCAGCCATGAAAGACCCCGTACTCGTACTCCCGACCATCGCGGCGATCATCGGCCTGTTCATCTTCGGCTTCCTGGCCCTCGAGGTCGTTTTCCACTTGGGCTGACCGGCGGTCGATCACCGACCGCCGAAAAGCACGGCCTCCATCAATGTGTGGACCCGGGACCGTTGCTCGTCGGTGTCGTCGAAGTTAACCAGGCGTCCTATATCGACGACGAGGGCAACGGCCGCGTGAACGCGGAACACCGCCTCGGTCTCGCCCGACCCGACCTGGCACAGCAGGTGGGCCCACTCGTTGATGTTCTGCCGCTGCAGCCCGCGCAGCTGAACCTGGTCGCGTTCGGGCAGGTTGGCGAACTCGGCGAAGTAGATGTTGATCAGCTCGGGTGCGGCGAACGACAGCGCGGTATAGCGCTCGGCGATACGGGTAGCCGCCTGCCGGGGGCTGCTCGACTCGGCCAGCGCATCGGTGATGACCAGCAACACCCGGTCACTGGCCCGGCGGAAGGCGGCGGCGAGCAGGGCGGCCTTACTCGGGTAGTAGCGGTACGCGCTGGAGCCGTTCAGGCCGGCGGCGGTGCCGATCTCCTCGACACTGGATTCGTAGAAGCCGCGCTGCCCGAACACCCGGATGGCCTCGGCGAGCAGTCGTTCCCGTTTCGATGTGCTCGGCAGACCCCGCTCGGTTCGCGGCGGCGCGGGATCCGCAGGCGCCGGGGGTAACTCGGCGGTCAGCACCGACCAGCACAGTTCAGCCAGCAGCGGGTGAAGCATCGCGGCGGCCAGCCGGGTCCGGTGCGCCGAGATGCTCCCGATGACACTCAGCGCGGCCACGGCCAGGGTGTCGGCGTCGGCCTCCGACAGGCCCGGGCGAAGCTCCCCCAGCGGTTCGGCGATGGCGGCGTTCAGCGCGTCATAGCTGCCACGGATCTTCTTGCGGTCCGCCGGTTGCAGGTAGCGCCCCTCCCACCGGTAGAACGCACCCTCGCGCCGCATGCCGATGGTGGTGTCGATCAGTGCGCCGAGGATCGCGCGCAACCGTTCCTGCGCCGGCGAGGCGGGGTCGTCGGCCGTCCGGGCGGTAGTCACCAGGTTCTGCGCGGTGTACTCGGCGGTGGCGACCAGCAGCGCGTACTTGTTGGCGAAATGCCGATAGAGCGCGGGCCCGGAGATACCGACCTCCGCGGCGATCTCGTCGACGCCGACACCGTGATAGCCACGATCGCTGAAGGCACGCGCCGCGGCCCGCACGATCTGCGCCTTGCGGTCCTTGGGGCGGCGCCGTGGTGCGGTGGTCGCGGATGCCCCGCCCGTGGCCACTGCTCGACCTCCCATGTTGACAGCCCGTTCCGACGCCCATAAGTTAACCATAATTTACATTTCTATCCGCGAAGGAAGCGACGTGTTGGATATCCGGTTCACCGAGGCGTGGGGCTGACCATGGCCGAGAACACCACTTCCGCCAAACTCACCGCGACGCGTGACGGCCGGGTGCTGCGGGTAACGCTGACCAA
>CAYNJD010000178.1:0-6887 GCA_964397355.1 uncultured Mycobacterium sp.
CCGGCACCGGCGCACGCCGCGAACTCCTCCGGTTCGGCGGTGCGCAGCCGCATCAGCAACGTGCCGGGATCGTCGTAGGCGCGGCGGCCGATCTGCATGCCGGCCACCAGCTGCTCCTCGAAGCTGGGCAGCGCCGACAGTTCGGCGCGGTCCTGGGCCCAACCGGCTTCTACGAGCCGGATGATCGCGGCGCCGACCAGCGTCGGTTTGTCCGGGAAGTTGCGGTACAGCCAGGCGCGAGACACCCCGGCGCGCTCGGCGACGTCGATCATCGTCGTGGCCCGGATCCCCTTGCCCGCCAGCAGCTGCTCGGTGGCGTCCAGCAGCCGATCGGTTGTCGACGACTTGACCGGCAGCTTCGCGTCCACGGCCCACCTCCTGGCCGGTAAGCCTAACAATCAGTAGACAGATTCGTCGATCTGTGTACTATTGCGACGCATTACGTAGACACGTGCTTAAGACCTGTCTACCCCCGACGCCGGAGGTCCACCCATGCCCGCACCCCGCACCGCGATCATCGGCGCCGGCATCAGCGGCCTGACCGCCGGAAAGATGCTGTCGGACTACGCGATCGACTACACCTGCTTCGAATCCTCCGATCGCATCGGCGGCAACTGGGCCTTCGGCAACCCGAACGGGCACTCCAGCGCCTATCGCTCGCTGCACATCGACACCTCCAAGCACCAGCTGTCCTTCAAAGACTTCCCGATGCCCGCGCACTACCCGGACTTTTTGCACCACACCCTGGTCAAGGAGTACCTGGAGGCCTACGCGGCGGCGTTCGACCTGAAAACCAACATCGCGTTCAACACCGAGGTCACCCACGCGCAGCGGCTGCCCGGCGGCGGCTGGGAGCTGCAGCTGGCCGGCGGACGGCGTCGCCGTTTCGATCTGCTGGTCGTGGCCAACGGTCACCACTGGGACCCGCGCTACCCGGATTTCCCCGGCGAATTCACCGGCGAGACCCTGCACGCGCACCACTACATCGACCCGCGCACGCCGCTGGAATTCACCGGCAAGCGCATCCTGGTGGTCGGGCTGGGCAACAGCGCCGCCGACATCGCCGTCGAACTGTCGTCGAAGGCCCTGGACAACGAACTGACGCTGTCGACGCGCTCGGGCGCCTGGATCGTGCCGAAGTACCTGGCCGGCAAGCCCGCCGACAAGTACTACCGCACCAGCCCGTATCTGCCGCTGTCCTGGCAGCGCAAGTTCCTGCAGTGGACCCAGCCGTTGATCGCCGGGCAGCCCGAGGATGTCGGGCTGCCCGCACCCAACCACAAGTTCTTCGAGGCGCACCCCACCCAGTCGATGGAGCTGCCGCTGCGGCTCGGCTCCGGCGACGTCATCGCCAAACCCGACATCAGCCGGCTCGACGGCGACACCGTGCACTTCGCCGACGGCAGCCGCGGCACGTTCGACATCATCATCTACGCCACCGGCTACAGCATCACCTTCCCGTTCTTCGACCCGGAGTTCATCAGCGCACCGGACAACCGGATCGACCTCTACAAGCGGATGTTCTATCCCGGTATCGACGACCTGATCTTCGCCGGGTTCGCGCAGGCCACCCCGACGCTGTTCCCGTTCGTGGAGTCGCAGGCCCGGCTGATCGGGGCGTACGCGGCCGGGCGCTACCGGCTGCCGTCGGTCACCGAGATGCGCCGGGTGATCGCCGCGGACACCCGCAAGTACACCGGCCACATGCTCGACCGGCCCCGGCACACCCAGCAGCTCGACTATTTCCTCTACGAACACGACATGCGCACCAACGAGATTCCGCGCGGCGCCAAGCGGGCAGCCGAGCTCGGCGCGCCGTGCTGGGCCGGTGTGGCCGCGTTGGGGGCCTCGGCATGACCACGGTCCGTTTCGACAGCGGCGGCACGATGTGCGTCGGCCGGTTCTTCCCCGCCGCCGGCGGCGACGCTCCGGTCGTGGTGCTCGGGCACGGTTTCGGCGGCACCGTGGACTCCGGATTGATCCCGTTCGCCGAACGGCTCAGCGCGGCCGGCTTCGCCGCGTTCGCCTTCGACTACCGCTATTTCGGGGCATCCGAAGGCCTACCCCGGCAACGGATTTCGCTCAAGGAGCAGATCGCGGACTTCCGAGCGGCGTGCGCCGCCGCGGCACAGCAGCCCGGTGTCGATCCGCAACGCATCGCGGTGTGGGGGGTCTCGCTGGCCGGCGGGCACGTCTTCGAGGTGGCGGCCACGGCGCCCGGTGTCGCCGCCGCGATCTCGCTGACGCCCGTCGTCAGCGGCCCTGCCGCGGCGGTCGCCGCACTGCCCCAGCACCGTCCGGCCACCATGCTGCGCTCGACGGTGACCGGCGCCCGCAGCGCGCTGGCCCAGCGTGCCGGCCGCGGCCCCGCGACGATCCCGCTGGTGGGCCGGCCCGGTGAGCAGGCCATGCTGACCGCCGAGGGCTACTACCAGGCCTACACCGCGATGGCCGGTGACACCTGGCGAAACGAGGTCGACGCGCAGATCGGCCTGCAGCTGGGCGGCTACCGGCCGGCCAAGTACGCCAAGGCGATCCGCTGCCCGATGCTGGTGCAGATCGCCGACTTCGACCGCGGCGCTCCCCCACAGGCCGCGGCCAAAGCGGCATTCGCCGCCCGCGCCGAGGTGCGGCACTACCCCTGCGACCACTTCGACGTCTTCGCCGGCGGCGACTGGTTCGACCACGTCGCCGACCACCAGATCGCCTTTTTGGACAGGCAGCTGACCGGCTCGACCGCTACGGTCACCGGTTAGGAGGAATCCATGGCCGAGACGATGCAGCAACTGCTGGCCGAACGCGCCGACGCCGACGGGCCGGCCGTGCTCTACCACGCCGCCGACGGCGCGCAGATCCGCTGGAGCTGGCGCGAATACCTCGACCGCGCGGGCCGCCACGCCGCGGCGGTGCTCGCCCGGACCGACACCGGCCGGCCGCTGCACGTCGGCGCCCTGCTGGGCAACACCCCCGCGATGCTGACCGCGCTGGCCGGCGCCGCGCTCGGCGGCTACGTGCTGTGCGGGGTCAACGACACCCGGCGCGGATCGGCGCTCGCCGGCGACCTGCGCACCGCCGATGTGCAGCTGCTGCTGGTGGACGCCGAGCACCGCGGGCTGCTCGACGGCCTGGACCTGTCCGGAGTGACCGTCATCGACGTCGACGACCCGGCCTGGCAGCAGGAGTGCGAGGCCGCCGGGGAGCTGATCCCGCACCGGAAGGTCGAGATGTCGGACCCGTTCATGCTGATCTTCACCTCCGGCACCAGCGGCGACCCGAAAGCCGTGCTGGTCAACCACCTGATGGTGGTGGTCGCCGGGCAGGCGCTCACCGAGCGGTTCGGGCTGGGATGCGACGACGTGGTGTACCTGTCCATGCCGCTGTTTCACTCGAATGCGATCGCGGCCGGGTTCGGTCCCGCGGTGGCCGCCGGCGCGGCGATGGCGCCGGCGAAGTTCTCCGCATCGCGATTCCTGCCCGACATCCGTTGCTACGGCGCCACCTACATGAACTACGTCGGCAAGCCGCTGGCCTACGTGCTGGCCCACCCGGAGCAGCCCGACGACGCCGACAACCCGCTTCGGGTGGCCTTCGGCAACGAGGCGTCCGAGCGGGACATCGGCGAATTCGCCCGCCGCTTCGGCGTCCAGGTGGTCGACGCGTTCGGCTCCACCGAGAACGCCGTCACCATCACCCGCGACGACGGCACCCCGCCCGGTTCGGTCGGACGGGGGTTTCCCGGTGTCGCGATCTACAAGAGCGACCCGGTCGCCGAATGCCCGCCGGCGGTCTTCGACGAACACGGGGTGCTGACCAACGCCGACGAGGCGATCGGGGAACTGGTGAACACCAGCGGTGCCGGGTTCTTCTCCGGGTACTACAACAACGAGCAGGCCACCGCGCAGCGGATGCGTCACGGCATGTACTGGTCGGGTGATCTGGCCTACGCCGACGCCGACGGCTGGATCTATCTGGCCGGCCGCACCGCCGACTGGATGCGGGTCGACGGTGAAAACCTCGCGGCGGCGCCGATCGAACGCATCCTGATGCGCCACCCGGACATCAACCAGGCCGCGGTGTACGCGGTGCCCGACGGCAACGTCGGCGACCAGGTGATGGCCGCGCTGGTGCTGCGCGACGGCGCCGGGCTGTCCGAGGGCGAGTTCACCGATTTCCTTGCCGCCCAAGAGGATCTGTCCCCCAAGGCGTGGCCCCGCTACGTCCGGATCACCGCGGAACTGCCCGCCACGGCCACCAACAAGATCCTCAAACGCGTGCTGGTGGCCCAGGGAACCGATGTCGGGGCGGACATCTTGTGGGTGCGCCCCGACCGGCAACACAGTTACGCCACGGCGACGACGGGAGCCCGATCATGACGCAGCCCTCGGTCGCCCTGGTCGTCGGCGGCGCCTCCGGGATCGGACTGGCCACCGCGCACGCGCTGGCCGCCCGCGGCGACCACGTGGTGATCGCCGACCTCAACGCCGAGGCGGCCCGGCAGCACGCCGCCGAACTCGAGGGCACCGCGGTGGCCGCCGACGTCACCGACGAGGACAGTGTCGCCGCGGCGTTCGCGGCCGCCCGCGCCGCCGGGCCGCTGCGCACCGTGGTCAGCTGCGCCGGGCTGTCGGTCATCGGCGCCATCCCCGACATCGAGCTGGCCGGCTGGCAGCACACCCTCGACGTCTGCCTCACCGGCACCATGCTGGTGATCAAGCACGCCGCCCGCACCCTCGAGGACGGCGGCAGCATCGTGGCCGTCTCCTCGCTGAACGGACGCCAACCCGGCAGCGCGATGGCCGCCTATTGCAGCGCCAAAGCCGGTGTGCTGATGCTGGTTCAGGTGGCCGCCCTGGAATTGGCCGCCCGCGGCATCCGGGTCAACGCGGTCTCCCCCGGCCTGGTCGACACTCCGCTGGTCGCCGGGCTGTCGATGGTGCCCGGCCTCACCGACGAATACCTGGAGAACACCCCGCTGGGGCGAGCCGGCGTCCCCGACGACATCGCGCAGACGGTGGAATTCTTGACCTCGCAGCGGGCCTCCTGGATCACCGGCTCCGACTTCGCCGTCAACGGCGGCGCGCACCTGCGGCGCTACCCCGACGTGCTCGGCAAAGTCCAGGCCCTGGCGCAAGGATGACCACATGCGCAGTGTCGTAATCGACGCGCCCGGCTCGATCCGGGTCGACACCCGGCCCGACCCGGGGCTGCCCGGCGCCGACGGCGCGGTGGTGGCGGTGACCGCGACCGCGATCTGCGGCTCCGATCTGCACTTCTACGAAGGCGACTACCCCATCGCCGAGCCGGTGCCGCTCGGTCATGAGGCGATCGGCACCGTCGTCGACGTCGGCGCCGAGGTGGCTTCGGTGCGGCCCGGTGACCGGGTGATGGTGTCCTCGGTGGCCGGCTGCGGGCACTGCGCCGGATGCGCCACCCACGACCCGGTCCGGTGCCATTCCGGCCCGCAGATCTTCGGATCCGGTGCGCTGGGCGGGGCGCAGTCGGAGCTGCTGGCCGTGCCGGGGGCCGACTTTCAGCTGGCCCGCATCCCCGAGGGCCTCTGCGACGAGGAGGCGCTGCTGCTCACCGACAATCTCGCCACCGGCTGGGCGGCGGCGTTGCGCGCCGACATTCCGGTGGGCGGCACCGTCGCCGTGATCGGGCTGGGCGCGGTGGGACTGTGCGCGGCACGCAGTGCGCTGTTCCTCGGTGCGGCAACGGTTCTCGGCATCGACCCGGTGCGGCAGCGCCGTGAACGGGCGGCCGTGATGGGGATGACCCCGGCGGAGCCGTCGGCCACGGCCGCGGCGATGGAACTGACCGGCGGACGCGGAGTCGACGCGGTGATCGACGCCGTCGGCTCCGATACCACGATGGCCGATGCGCTGTCCGCGGTGCGGGCCGGCGGGACGGTGTCGGTGGTGGGAGTACATGACCTGCAACCGTTTCCGTTTCCGGCGCTGCCCGCGCTGCTGCGCAGCGTGACGCTGCGGATGACCACCGCCCCGGTGCAGCAGACCTGGCCGCAACTGGTTCCGCTGCTGCAGTCCGGCCGGCTGTCGGTGGACGGCATCTTCACCACCGAGATGCCGCTGGACGACGCGGCCGACGCTTACCGGGCGGTGGCCGCCAGGTCCGGGAACGTGGTGAAGGTACTCCTGACGCCGTAGCCGCGTTGTTGACAGCGTGCAACACTGTAATCATGTCGGTGAATGTCTCCGTCCGTCTCGAAGGGGCGAAGACCTTGCTGATCGGACCGTCTTCCTGAAGCCGCCCTAGCCACCGCCTGCCCGCCGGGGCCGCAGCCGCACCGGCGGCAACGGGGGAGCGGGCAACCGGGCCAGTCGCCCCTGGTAGCCGTGGACCTGCCCGAAGCGCTCGTCGCCGTCGTTCCACCGGCGGCGAAACTCCGCGATCTCCTGGTGGCTGCGGCCGATGAAGTTCCACCACATCACCAGCTCGCCGTCGAACGGCGTGCCTCCCAGCAGCAGCACCCGGGCGGGGGAGTCGCCGGTGTTGCGCAGCGCCAGCATCGCGCGGCCCGGCCCCTGATAGCCGAGTGCGCCGACCTCAAGGGCCACCCCGCCCAGTGCGACCGCACCCCGGTCGCACAGCACGCCGTGCTCGAACGCCGGATCGATCCCGAGGGCCAGCTCGGTGTGCGGTTCCAGATCCAGCTGGGCGCCCAGCAGGGGAGTGAAGGCCGAAACGGGGGAGGAGCGCCCGGCCAGTTCGCCGAGGAACACCAGCGCGGTGCCGCCGTCCAGCGAAACCGGTTCGGGCACAAAGTGGTCGAAGCCACGCTCGGTGTTACGGGCGGGGTCGGGCAGCGCCACCCACAGTTGCACGCCGTGCAGGATCGGTGAGTCGACCGAGACCTCGGAGTGACA
>CAYNJD010000179.1:0-6857 GCA_964397355.1 uncultured Mycobacterium sp.
ACTGCTTGGGGCCCTTGCGTTCCTTCTGCTTCAGGCGGCGCCGCCGACGGCGGATCCGGGCGGGCTGCAGGCCCGCCAGCACGGCCGCATCGACGTGGTCGAACTCCTCGGCCGACAGCGCGCGGGCGGCAAGGTGTCGCTCCTGCAAGTCGTGCGTCAGCCGCTCGGTGGCCGCCGCCAGCGTTGCCGCCACCGAGTCGCGCACGGCCACCGCGTCGGCGTTGCGCATCGGATCCATCCGCAGGATCAGCCAGGTGTCGCGGGGAGCAGGGGGCGGGGGAGGAGCCGCGGTTGCCGCGTCCTCGCCCGGCGGCGTGTCACCGTCGGCGGTGTGCTGCGTTCGCACCGAGACGATGTCGATGCCGTCCAGTCGCACATCGAACTGTCGCAGGGCGGCCGCAACCAGGCCGACGGGAAGTGTCGGCGACGGCACTGGGCCGCGGCGCCCGTGCCGCCCGGTGTCGGCCCGCGGCGGCTCGATGGCGATCACGCTGACCAGTTGACCCCGGTGTTCGCGCATTCCCACGACGTCTGGACTGTAGCGGCGGCGATGATCGAATCCGGGCGTGCAGCCCTCGGTCAGAAAGGCCGCCGGGTTGGCGAATCGATCGAGGATCCGGGCCAGCGCTATCGTCGTGAGCGGTACCCGGCGATGGGTGATCAGTGCCGCCGCCGTCACCAGTGCGACGAGCCCGACGCCCGGCCACCAGGCCCGGGCGGCGGTACCGAGTTGGTCGGGCCAATGGCCGGCAAGCCGCAGAATCGCGAGATCGACGAGGAACACCGTCGTCACCCTCATCCAGGACAGCTTCAGCCCAAAAGTATGCTGCGGCTTCATCGTTACCTTCCTTGATCGGTGCGCATCGACCGGATCGTCCGGTCGGCGAAAAGCCGGACATCCCAGGTCCCCTGCGCTGGAGACCTGGGATGCCCGGCCAGAGCCGTCGTGACGGCGATGAGCGTCAAAAGCCGAGGAAGCTCAACGGATCGATACTGCTTGCGGCGTCGGCGGCGGCGTCCGATGCGCCTGCCGCGGCATCTGTTGCCGCGTCGGTCGCGCCTCCGGCGGCGTCGGCTACGGTCCCGGTGACGTCGGTGGCGGCATCAGATCCCAAGGCGGACAACCCGGTGAAAGCGTCGCCCGGGTCGAGCAGTCCTGTCGCGTCGAAATCGGTCGGGATATTGAAGTCGCCGAAAGGCGTCACCAGCGTGTCGGTGATGGAACTGTCGGAGCCGTCCTCCCCGGGGATGGCGATGTAGATGTTCTGGAAGCCGTTGCCGAAGTTGGCGACGTCATACACCGTCCCCTCCGTGGGGAGATCCTCGGCGGATCCACCGCTGGCCGGATCCACGTCGGTGATGGTGAACTGCGTGTTGTGGATGCCGAACAGGTTCGAGACGTCCTGGCTGGCGGTGACGTTACCGAGCTCGGTCGCGTCAGGCCCGGTGCCATCGGTGATCACGAAGTCCTGTTCGCCTTGGCCGACCTGAATGAACGGTGGGGCGCTGAACAGCGGGTCGACCGGGGTGAAGCCGTCGGACCCGTCGGCCAGGACCGGGTTGAAGGTAGCGTCGCCGATGGTGAAGCTCTCCCCGGCATCGGGCGTGGTCTCGCCGGGCGTGGCATCGGGTACGTCCGCGGTCGGTGTCAAACCGCCGGTATCGCCCAGCGGCGGGGTGTCGGGTGTACTCGCGGTCGGGGTGAGGGCGCCGATGTCGCCGAGCGACGTCGGGGTGGGCGCGTCAGGATTGGCGATCGAGCCGAGGGCACCGGCGTCGCCGAGTGGCCCATCACCGCCCAGGGCGCTCGGTAGGGTGGTGGCGCCGACGTCGCCGACAGTGCCGAGGCCCGTGTCGGCGAAAGCGACAGCCACGGGCAGAAATGTGGTCGTAAGTAGACCAGCGGTGGCGCCACCGACCGACAATATGATCCGACGATTCATTTCGGTGAATTCCTTCCGTTCATTGGTCATCCCGGTCGTGTTCGTTCGTTGATCGCCCCGCGTATCACCCGTTGCGAGGCGACCGCACTATCCGAATTAAAAGTGTTGGGCGACAACGTAATAGCAGGATGTTCGGGACGCTGCGTCAACCCCCTCGGCATCCTCGTCAGACGCTAACGGCTCAATGCCGTCATCACCACCCCTAGCGGCGGATATTTCAACAGTTAATCTCAATGTAGAGAATCGCCGACGTCGATCAACGCACGTTATACCCACGGTGTAAGTCGTTGGGGCAGTTAACTTATGGCTAAGATAAGCCTTTACGTAGGGTTGATCTCAGCGGAATCAAAGTAATCATGTTGACGCATTGAAACTTTCGGTTTGACCGATGCGAACCGGGCTGCACACTGATCGCTATGGAACTACGCCAGCTGAAACATTTTGTCGCCGTGGCGGAGGAGTTGCACTTCACCCGCGCGGCGGCGAAAGTGCACGTGGTGCAGTCCACCCTGTCGGCCTCAATCAGCAGTTTGGAGCAAGAACTCGGTACCGCATTGCTGGTCCGCAATAATCGCCGCGTCGGCCTGACAACCGCCGGGCAGGCGCTGTTGCCGGACGCTCAGAACACGTTGGCCGCCGCGGACCGGGCGCGGGCCGCCGTCGACGCCGTCCGGGGTCTGCTGTCGGGGCAGCTGACGATCGGGGTGATACAAGGCTTGGGCACCGTCGATCTGCCCGGCCTGCTGGCGCGGTATCACCGGAGCTTTCCGCGCATCGAGATCACATTGCGCCACGACGCCATCGACGCCCTGGTGCACGCGACCGCCGACGGCAGCCTGGACCTGGCGTTCGTCAGCCGCCCATTCGACACCGGCCGGGTCAAGGAACTGGTACTGGGCACCGAGTCCCTGGTCCTGGCGGTGCGACACGACGACCCGCTCGCCCACAGCGAGGCCGTCGCGCTGACCGACCTGCAGCGGCGCGAATTCGTCGAACGCCGGGCGGATCTGCGGACTCGGCTGCACATCGACGGCATCTGCGCCGACCTGGGGTTCCAGCGCAACATCTGCGCCGAGACCAACACGCCGGACGACCTGGTCGACCTGGTCGCCGCCGGACTGGGTATCGCCTTCCTGCCGCCGGCGCTGGTGGCGAAATCGGAGCACATCGTCGGGGTTCCGACCGATCCGCCGATACCGCGTGAACTCGCGGTCATCACCCCGAGCGAGCGTACGCCCTCGCCGGCGGCCGCGGCATTTCTCGGTGAGCTGCTGTCGACGGGCGCGGGCCGGAACCGGGCTTCCGGCCGCCGGCGGCCGCCCTGCGGGCTGAAAGACCCCGGGGACGTCGCCTGAGCCGGTAGTCTCTCACCCGATTCGGGGGCCGACAACGGAAGTGGGCGATGACGAGTTCGACCGGTTTCAACGGCAAGATCGGTCTCGATATCCGGGATTCCGAACCGGACTGGGGTCCGTTCGCCGCACCGACGGCGCCCGAGGGCGCGCCCAACGTGCTCTACCTGGTGTGGGACGACACCGGTATCGCCACCTGGGACTGCTTCGGCGGTCTGGTCGAGATGCCGGCCATGAGCCGGATCGCGCAGCGTGGCATCCGGCTGTCGCAGTTCCACACCACCGCGCTGTGTTCCCCGACCCGGGCGGCGCTGTTGACCGGGCGTAACGCCACCAGTGTCGGGATGGCCACCATCGAGGAATTCACCGATGGGTTCCCCAACTGCAACGGGCGCATCCCGTTCGAAACCGCGCTGCTCAGTGAGGTTCTCGCTGAGCAGGGCTGGAACACCTTCTGTGTGGGCAAGTGGCACCTGACCCCGCTGGAAGAGTCCAACATGGCCGGCACCAGGCGGCACTGGCCCACCCAGCGCGGCTTCGAACGGTTCTACGGGTTTCTGGGCGGTGAAACCAACCAGTGGTATCCGGACCTGATCTACGACAACCACCCGGTCGCGCCGCCGGCCACCCCGGAGGAGGGTTACCACCTGTCGGCCGACATCGCCGACAAGACAATCGAATTCATCCGCGACGCGCAGACGGTCGCGCCCGGCAAGCCTTGGTTCGGCTACGTGTGCCCCGGTGCCGGCCACGCCCCGCACCATGTCTTCGCCGAGTGGGCCGACCGCTACGCCGGCCGCTTCGACATGGGCTACGAACAGTACCGGGAGATCGTGCTGGCCAACCAGAAGAAGCTGGGCCTGGTACCGCCGGACACCGAACTCTCCGAGGTCAACCCCTACGCCGATGCCACCGGGGCCGACGGGCAGCCCTGGCCGACGTTGGACACGGTGCGCCCGTGGGGCAGCCTCGACGACACCGAGAAGCGGTTGTTCGCCCGAATGGCCGAGGTGTTCGCCGGGTTCCAGAGCTACACCGACGACCAGATCGGCCGGATCCTGGACTACCTCGAGGAATCCGGCCAACTCGACAACACCATCATCGTGGTGATCTCCGACAACGGCGCCAGCGGCGAGGGCGGGCCCAACGGCTCGCCGAATGAGAACAAGTTCTTCAACGGCTACATCGACACCGTCGCCGAGGCGATGAAACTCTTCGATCGCCTGGGCAGCCCGGAGACCTACAATCACTACCCGATCGGGTGGGCGATGGCGTTCAACACCCCCTACAAGCTCTACAAGCGTTACGCCTCCCACGAGGGAGGCATCGCTGATCCCGCGATCGTCAGCTGGCCCAAGGGAATCGCGGCCCGCGGCGAGGTCCGCGACACCTATATCAATGTCTGCGACGTGACCCCCACGGTCTACGACCTGCTCGGCATCACATTGCCGCAGACCGTGCGCGGTATTGCGCAACGACCACTGGAGGGCGTCAGTTTCAAAGCGGCGCTGACGGATCCGGCCGCGGACACCGGCAAGCACACGCAGTTCTACACCATGCTGGGCACTCGCGGGATCTGGCACCGAGGCTGGTTCGCCAACACCGTGCACGCCGCGACGCCGTCGGGGTGGAGTCACTTCGACGCCGACCGCTGGGAGCTCTACCACATCGAATCCGACCGCAGCCAATGCCGCGACCTGGCCACCGAGCGTCCCGACAAGCTCAAGGAACTCCAGGAGTTGTGGTTTGCCGAGGCGGAGAAGTACAACGGGCTTCCGCTGGCCGACCTCAATATTTTCGAGATGACCGGAAGGCAACGGCCCTACCTGTCCCGTGACCGTTCCAGCTACACCTACTATCCCGGCACCGCCGAGGTGCCGCTGGGGGCGTGCGTGGAGTTGCGCGGCCGGTCGTTCGCGGTGCTGGCGCGCGTCACGGTGGCTGCGGCCGCCGAGGGCGTGCTGTTCAAGCAGGGTGCCCGGCACGGCGGGCATGTGCTGTTCGTGCAGGACGGCCGGCTGCATTACGTCTACAACTTCCTCGGCGAGCGCGAGCAGTGGCTGTCCGGTCCGGATCCGATTCCGTTGGGAAAGCATGTGTTCGGTATGCGTTTCGAACGCAGCGGCACCGTCGAAGGCAGGCACACCCCGGTCGGAACCGCCTCGCTCTATGTCGACGACACGGTGGTCGCGACACTGCCCGACATGATCGTCCAGCCGGGCGCGTTCGCGTTGGCCGGTGGCGGGGTGAGCGTCGGGCGCAACACCGGCCAGGCGGTGTCGTCGGCCTACCGGGCGCCGTTCCCCTTCACCGGCGGCACCATCGCCGACGTCTCCGTGGACGTCACCGGCGAGCCCTACCTGGATGTGAAAAGGAGCCTGGCGGCGGCGTTTTCACGAGACTGATGCCATGCTGACCGAACTCGTGGAGATCCCGGGCGGGGTGTTCCGGATGGGCTCGACGAGCTTCTACCCCGAAGAGGCCCCGATCCACACCGTCGCGGTGGCGCCGTTCGCCGTCGAACGGCATCCGGTGACCAACGCCCAGTACGCCGAATTCGTGGCCGCGACAGGCTATGTCACCGTCGCCGAACAAGAGCTCGACCCGGCTTACGACGTCGAGCCGGGGGCCCTGGTCTTCACCCCCACTGCCGGGCCCGTCGACCTGCGTGACTGGCGGCAGTGGTGGCGGTGGATCCCCGGCGCGAACTGGCGGAATCCGCTCGGTCCGGCCAGCGATCTGGCGGGCCGAGCAGATCACCCGGTGGTCCAGATCGCCTATCCCGACGCCGCCGCCTACGCCCGCTGGGCGGGGCGGCGACTGCCGACCGAGGCCGAATGGGAGTACGCCGCCCGCGCCGGTGCCGGGCACACCTATCCGTGGGGTGAGGAGGAGAAGCCGGGCGGAGCGGTGATGGCCAATACCTGGCAGGGCGCGTTTCCCTACCGCAACGACGGCGCCCGCGGCTGGCGCGGCACCTCGCCGGTGGAGACGTTCCCGGCCAACGGGTGGGGACTGTTCGACATGATCGGCAACGTGTGGGAGTGGACCACCACCGAGTTCAGCGGCCACCACCGGCTCGATGCGCCGCCGAAGCCCTGTTGCGCGCCGGCCGGGCCCGCCGATCCCAGCATCAGCCAGACCATCAAGGGCGGATCGCACCTGTGTGCGCCGGAGTACTGTCACCGCTACCGGGCCGCGGCGCGCTCACCGCAGTCGCAGGACACCGCCACCAGCCACATCGGGTTCCGCTGCGTGGCCGACCGGTAGCTCACCTCTGGCGGGCCGGACCCGGCCGACGATTTGGTGCTGGACGCCCCGTCGCCTAGACTCCAGAGGTTGCCGTGAGCAGACCTCGGCCGGCCAGAAGTCGGCCCCGCGTGCTCATCGGCTCCGATACGACTGGAAGACCACGCACGTCCGGGGAGATTCCGGCTGGTACCACCATGCCGCGCGTCGCCCCAATACTGAGGAGATCTGGTGATTCAGCAGGAATCGCGGTTGAAGGTCGCCGACAACACCGGTGCCAAGGAGATCTTGTGCATCCGTGTGCTCGGCGGCT
>CAYNJD010000180.1:0-6850 GCA_964397355.1 uncultured Mycobacterium sp.
GCGTCCTGCTGGGTCTTGGAGAACCGGTGCACCTCGTCGATGAACAGCACGGTCTGCTCGCCGTAGGCGGCCGCCCGCCGCGCGGTGTCGATCACCGCGCGCACCTCCTTGACCCCGGCGCTCAGCGCCGACAACGCCTCGAAGCGTCTTCCGGTCGCGCCGGAGATCAGCGAGGCCAACGTGGTCTTCCCGGTGCCGGGCGGGCCGTAGAGGATGACCGAGGCGGCACCGGAGCCGTCGACCAGCCGGCGCAGCGGGGATCCCGGTCCCAGCAGGTGATCCTGGCCGACCACCTCGTCGAGGGATGCCGGACGCATCCGCACCGCCAGCGGGCTGGCGCCGGCACCGGGTTGGGTCGGTTCGGGCGCCGGGGCGCCGGTCAGGTCGAACAGTCCGTCGGACACGCCTTCAGGCATACCACGCGTACGCCCCGCGGGACGGCTGCTCGCCCACGCCGCCGCGAGTGGGAACCGTGCGACGCGACACGCCGGCACCACGTCACGGGATTCAGGCTCGGCGGAGCTTCGGCCACGACTCAGCGGTGCACGATCACCCCGCGGATGTTCTTGCCGTCGCGCAGATCCTGGTAGCCCTCGTTGACCTGCTCCAGGGTGTAGCGCCGGGTGACCAGTTCGTCGAGCTTGAGCTGGCCGGCATCGTAGAGCCGCAGCAGCCGCACGATGTCGTACTGCGGGTTGGCGCCGCCGAACAGTGTGCCCTTGATGGTCTTGCCGAACAGCGCCAGCTGGGAGCCGGAGACGTGCACGTCGAGGTCCTCCAGTTTCGCCAGCGCGGCGATCACCACGGTGCCGCCCTTGCCGATGGTGTTGAACGCCGCGGTCGTGACGGCCTCGTCCAGGTCGCCGACGGTGATCAGCGCCTGGTCGGCCATCTGCCCCCAGGTGAGTTCGGCGATCTTGGCCATTGCCTCCTCGGCGGTGGCGAATGCGTGCGTGGCCCCGAAGCGCAGCGCGGTGTCACGCTTGAACGCCACCGGGTCGACGGCCACCACGTACTTGGCGCCGGCGTGGGCGGCGCCCTGCACCGCGTTGATGCCGACCCCGCCGACGCCATAGACCACCACGGTGTCTCCGGCACGCACGCCGCCGTCGTAGTTGGCGGTCGCCCACCCGGTGGGCACCCCGCAGCCGACCAGCACCGCGGTCTCAAGCGGCAGCCAGTCGTCGACCTTGACCACCGAGTGCTGCGAGACGGTCGCCCGCTCGGCGAACGTGCCCAGCATGCAGAAGCCACCGTAATCCGTTCCGCCCGAGTGGAACCGGAAACTGCCGTCGGGCATGCAGCCCTCCAGAATGGTGGCGCCCATGTCGCACAGGTTCTGCCGGCCGGTCGAGCAGTATCGGCAGGCACCGCAGCTGGGAATGAAGCAGCAGACCACGTGGTCGCCGGGCGCCACCTTGGTGACCCCGGGGCCGACGTCCTCGATGATCCCGGAGCCCTCGTGCCCGCCGACGATGGGGAACCGCGCCGGCCAGTCGCCGTCGGCCAGGTGCAGATCCGAGTGGCACAGCCCGGCGGCGGTGAATTTGATCAGAACCTCGCCCGGGCCGGGACCGTCGAGATCCAACTCCATGATCTCGAACGGCTGGTTGGGCGCATGTGCCACGGCGGCAATTGTTTTCATGCCCGTCATCCAACCGGGTCGGGCTGCCGCGGCGAGCCGATTCAGCCGGATTGATGCGTCACGAAGTCGATCAATTCCTCCACCCGGCCGATCAGCTCCGGCTCCAGGTCGGTCCAGTCCCGCACCCGGCCCCGGATGCGCTGCCAGGCCGCGGCGATGTCGGCCTGGTTGTTGTGCGGCCAGCCCAGCGCGGCGCAGATGCCGTGCTTCCACTCCACGGTGCGCGGGACCGTCGGCCACGCCGCCAGTCCGAGCCGGGCCGGCTTCACCGCCTGCCAGATGTCGACGTAGGGATGCCCGACGATGAGGGTGTGCGCGCCGCCGGGGCCGCGACGCACCGCCTCGGCGATGCGGGTCTCCTTGGAGCCGGCCACCAGGTGGTCGACGAGCACCCCGAGCCGGCGGCCGGGCCCGGGCTGGAATTCGGCCACGATGGCGGCCAGGTCGTCGATGCCGCCCAGGTATTCGACCACCACGCCCTCGATGCGCAGGTCATCACCCCATACCTGCTCGACGAGTTCGGCGTCATGACGGCCCTCGACGTAGATCCGGCTGGCCAGCGCCACCTTGGCGCGGGCCCCGGGCACCGCCACCGACCCCGACGCGGTGCGGCCGGGCGCCGTGGGCGCGGCGGGGCGCGACTCGGTGAGGATCACCGGTTTGCCGTCGATCAGGTAGCCGGGACCGACCGGGAAGCCGCGGGTGCGACCGTGCCGGTCTTCGAGCTCCATCCGGCCGTATTCCACCCGCACCACCGCGCCGACATAGCCACTCTGGGCGTCTTCGACCACCATGCCCAGCTCGACGGGCACCTCGGTGGAGCGGACCCTACGGGCGGCGTGCGGGTTGTCGGTGAGGATGTCGGTTCCATAGCGGTCGGCCACCGAGGCAGCCTAAGTCGTGCCGGCGTAGGCGGCGTGGAAGCCGCCCGCGCGTCGCGATGATCAGCTTCGCGCCAGTCTCATCACATTAGCCCCATTAGCAACATTAGCCGCTCAAAATTCTCTTAATTTTTAAGAGATCTCTCGCAACATACGCAACAATTACAACTCTGTCAACTCTAGTAACTCTAATAGACTTTTACCTCATCTAATATCAATAAACTCATTTGTATCGTTAGCACTTCAAAATGTGCAATTTCATCATTTGTCGCGTTATGCTCGAAAACCTCACTGATAGACATCTATCACGGAGGTTGTGATATGTACCGGAACACGGCACGGCGTGTCGTGCGGCCTGGAAGGCGGCACCTCGCATGGGCCGCGTCCGGGCTGGTCACCGGGGGGATAGTGGGAGCTCTGCTGGCCTCGGCCGGAGTCGCCCACGCCGATACCAACATGATGGGCTGGGACGCGGTCGCCCAATGCGAGTCGGGCGGCAACTGGGCCGCCGACACCGGCAACGGTTTCTACGGCGGCCTGCAGTTCAAAATGTCGACCTGGCACGCATTCGGCGGCGTGGGGTCGCCTGCGAAGGCGTCGCGCGAGGAACAGATCGCCGTCGCCAATCGGGTCCTCGACGAGCAGGGGCCCTATGCCTGGCCCAAATGCGGTCCGGGACGCGTATTCCCGTCATCGGTGAAGGGCTGGGTGCCGCCGGCGATGCGCAGCCTGCTCAAACCATTCTGGTGAGGCCGGCTACTTCGGCGCCAGCACCGCCTGGGTCTGGGTGACCCGGGCGACCAGCTTGCCGCGATCCTCGGTCAGGTCGGTCTGCACCACGATGGTCGTCCGCCCGACGTGCAGCGGAACGCTGGTCGCGGTGACGGCGCCCTCACGCACCGCACGGAAGAAATTGGTCTTCGATTCGATGGTCGAGGTGCTGGCGCCCTGCGGCAGGTTCGCCACCGCACACACCGCGCCGACGCTGTCGGCGAAGGCCATCAGCGCTCCCCCGTGCAGGATGCCGGCGGTGGTGCAGCGCTCCGGCGCCCAGGCCATGGTGGCGGTCACCTGTTGCGGGGTCAGGTCGGTGACCTCGATCTGCAGGGCCGCCGCGAACGGCATGCTGTCGACCACCAGTCGGGCGAACTCGGTTGACTCCATGTCTGCCAGCCTCGCCGACCGGCCTCCGGATGTCTACGACGGCATCGTCCTCATCGCGGCGCCGGCACCGCGTCGATCCCGGATTCCTTGCGCTGGGCGGCGGTGATGGGCGCCGGGGCGTCCGTCAGCGGGTCGATGCCGCCGCCGGACTTCGGGAACGCGATCACCTCGCGGATCGAATCCACCCCGGCCAGCAGCGCCACCACCCGGTCCCAGCCGAACGCCAGGCCGCCGTGTGGCGGTGCACCGAAACTGAAGGCGTCGAGCAGGAAGCCGAACTTCTCGCTCGCCGCCGCCTCGTCGATGCCCATCACCTTGAAGACCTGCTGCTGGACGTCGCGGCGGTGGATACGGATCGAGCCGCCGCCGATCTCGTTGCCGTTGCACACCACGTCGTAGGCGTCGGCCAGCACCGCACCGGGGTCGGACTCCACGCTGCCGGCGTATTCGGGCTTGGGCGAGGTGAACGCGTGGTGCACCGCGGTCCACGCCCCGGCGCCGACGGCTACATCCCCGGCGGCCGCGGCATCCGAAGCCGGCTCGAACAGCGGCGGGTCGACCACCCAGGTGAACGCCCAGGCGTTCGGATCGATCAGATCCAGCCGGCGGGCGATCTCACCGCGGGCGGCCCCCAGCAGCGCCCGCGACGGTTTGGCCGGACCGGCCGCGAAGAAGATGCAGTCCCCGGGCCCGGCGCTGACGTGGCCTGCCAACCCGGCGCGCTCGGTGTCGGACAGGTTCTTGGCCACCGGCCCGGACAGCTCGCCGTCCTCCCCGACCAGCACGTAGGCCAGGCCCTTGGCCCCGCGCTGTTTGGCCCACTCCTGCCAGCCGTCCAGCGTGCGTCGCGGCTGTGACGCCCCGCCCGGCATCACGACGGCTCCCACGTAGGGGGCCTGGAAGACCCGGAAACTGGTGTCGGCGAAGAACTCGGTGCATTCCACCAGCTCGCACCCGAACCGCAGATCGGGTTTGTCGGAACCGAACCGGCGCATCGCGTCGGCGTAGGTCATCCGGGGCAGCGGGGTCGGCAGGTCGTAGCCGATCAGCGCCCACAGCGCCTTGAGCACCTGTTCGGCGATGCCGATGACGTCCTCGGCGTCGACGAAGCTCATCTCCAGGTCCAGCTGGGTGAACTCCGGCTGGCGGTCGGCGCGGAAGTCCTCGTCGCGGTAGCAGCGGGCGATCTGGTAGTAGCGCTCCATGCCGGCGACCATGAGCAGCTGCTTGAACAGCTGGGGGCTCTGCGGCAGTGCGTAGAACGAGCCGGGCTGCAGCCGCGCGGGCACCAGGAAGTCCCGCGCACCCTCCGGGGTGGAGCGGGTCAGCGTGGGGGTCTCGATCTCGACGAAGTCGTGGGCGGCCAGCACCGCACGGGCGGCCGCGTTGACCGCCGAACGCAGTCGTAACGCCGCGCCGGGGCCGTCTTCGCGGCGCAGATCCAGGTAGCGGTGCCGCAGCCGGGCCTCCTCCCCGGCCGACTCGTCGAGTTGGAACGGCAGCGGCGCGGCCTCGTTGAGCACCGTCAGCGCCGTCGCGTTGACCTCGATGGCCCCCGTGGGCAACTCCGGGTTCTCATTCCCAGTCGGCCGGGCCTCCACCGCTCCGGTGACCGTGATGCAGAACTCGGCGCGCAGCCGGTGTGCCTGCTCGAGCACCGCGACGTCACGGAACACCACCTGCGCCACCCCGGAGGCGTCGCGCAAGTCGATGAAGATGACCCCGCCGTGGTCGCGGCGCCGTGCCACCCAGCCGGCCAGTGTGACGCTGAGCCCGGCGTCGGTGGCCCGCAATGACCCGGCGTCGTGGCTGCGCAGCACGAAATACCCCCTGGTTTGAGGACTGTCAGGTAACGGTTCGACGGTCGCCAAGTCTAGAGGCAGCTCGCAGCCCTGCCCCGCGGCGGTCGGTGCTTTAAGCTGGCTCACTGTGACCAATGGGCCCGATGACGTCGACTTCGACTACGACTACGAGGACGAGGACGACGAGCACGACGACGTCGCCCAAGCCAAGCAGTCCGGCAGCCTCAAATGGGGGCTGGCCGCGGTGGTCGTGCTGGCTGTGGTCGCGCTGGTGCTGGCCGGGGTGGTGCTGCTGGGCGGCGACCCGGGCAAGGGATCGCTGGCCGACGGGGCGTCCTCCAGCCGCAACGCGGCCGCTTCGGGGATCGCCAGCGCCGACGACACCGGGCCGGTCTCGATCATCATCAGCGACCCCAGTTGCACCGCGTGGGGTTCGATCAGCAACAACCTGTCCAGCACGCTGTCGCTGCTGGGGCACGGCAAGTGGAACGAGCGTGACCAGTCGATCCCGGCCAGCGCGTGGAACGACGAACAGAAGAAGGAGTACCTGGCCGCCGGGCAGGTGGTGCGCAACGCCGCCGCACAGACCGTCGGGCTGGTGAAGCTCACCCCACACCGGGTGATGCGGGAGCTCTACGAGCAGTTCATCGCCTACGCCCGCGCTTTCGTCGAGCACATCCCGACCTACACCGAACGGGACGCCGCCCTGGCCGGTACCGCGCACAGCGCCGCCTCGGCGTTGGCCGCGATCTGCGCGGCGGCCAACAACGGTTCGGCGGCGGCCCGCGGTCCGCTGGTCGAGGCGCAGTCCACCCCGACCAAGACCGCCTCACCGGGCAACCCGACCAATCCGCAGCGCTACCTGACCGGGCCCAATCCGGTGTGTGCCGACTGGAAGGCGGCGCTGGACAAGTTCGGCGCCGACACCTCCGAATGGACGGAGATCGACCCGACTATCGGGGCGACCTACTGGAACCCGCAGCAGAAGGCGATCAACCTGGCCGTCGGCCCGGTGATGATCAGCCTGGCCAACAAGATGCAGCAGCTGGGCCGCCGCAGCAACAACCCCACCCTGCAGGACTTCGCGGAGCTGTCCGCGCAGTACCGGCGGGCGTTCGTGTTGGCGCTGCCGACCTACGATCCGTCCGACAACTATCTGGCCAATGCCGCGACTTTCCTGTCCACCACCGTGCTGGGCGGGTGCGCGTCGGTATCGACGGCGGGCGGGTAGACCCGCACATCACGACGCAAGAACCGGCGCAGCCTGTGGGCTGCGCCGGTTCTTGGTGGGTTCTGGCTTTGTGTCAGGCCCAGCTGGAGCCGACGGAGGCGTCGGTGTTGGCCATGTTGTTGCCGGC
>CAYNJD010000181.1:0-6808 GCA_964397355.1 uncultured Mycobacterium sp.
CCTTACGGCTTGTCCTGATAATGCCCGTAGGCACTGACAACTCGTCGAATGTGGGATTGCTACGCGGAGAGGTCGTCGTGGCGCTCGTCGTCAGGGCCAGCCGCGTTGTTCTCAGCGATAGTGATCGAGGAAGGGGTGGGCCGTCGCAGCGAGGGGTGCGAGGATTGCGAGGCTCGGAGGACCGCGACATCTTCGGACGGCGGATGGATCGTCCAGAGCAGAACGTTGCGATGGTTGCGGGCCCCGTCGTCTTCGATCACCCATCCCAGTTTCCGCAGCGCCGGTGCGTGTCTGCGGAGCAGACTTGTCACCTCGCGGCCGTTGCGGGGCCATTCCTTCGGGCGTCGCCACTGGTCGCCAGCAGGGGTTACAGCGGTGTGTAGGTCAGCGCCGGACTGGCTGCGTAACGGTTCTCGGACGTGCTGGCGCAACTGATCGATGAACGGGTTGCCTGCCAGGCTGTCCTCCGAGAGTTGGTCCGCGCGTGAGGTGTAGCGCCGTAAGCCATCAGTCGACAAAACCTGGTCGACCGCCGCCAGCACGCGACCGAAGTCCGCCATCCGTGGCGCATCATCTATCACCAGCGCTTCCAGACGGTGATGAACAGTCGCGGCCAGTTCGAGTAGCCCACTCAAAATGCCAGGTAGAGCCGCGTGCCACAGTTGTCGCATCGTGGCCTCCGGCTGTCGCATGTGACGCTCTATGCGTCGCAAGTCGATCATCGCCATGCGTTCGGCGAGGTCGGGTCGCACCGCTCCGACGTCGATGCCATTGATGATGACGCAGCGCCGAAACTTGACCACGGCCAGGTCAGCATCGGTGTAGAGGGCGCGTTTGACGTTGCCGTCGCCGGTGGCGGCGCGGCACAGCGAGTCCGACAACCAAGGCGGGATCGCTGACAGGTTGTCGAGGGCGACAACCCATGAGCCGGCGGCGGCGGTCACCCAGGATTCGGCGTCGCGAGGCGGCTGGCGCAGCGCAACGGGGGCGGGGTCGATGAGGTCGACCAGCATGCGCGTTGTCGTGGTCTTGGCGCTGCCTTGCTCGGCGAAGAGCGCCAGAACCGGATGCGGCACATCGCACTGAATCAATGCGGCGATGAGCGCTGCGAGCAATACGGGACGGTCTTCAACGGCGATGTTGATGAAATCCCACAACCCGTTCACATCGCCGGATGGGGGCGGTAGCGGCATCGCAGCTGTCAGCTTGGTGCGCAAGAACCGTACCGGGGCTGTGTCGATGACCGACCAGGTGCTTTCACAGATGCGAATGACTTTCCCGTCGGTTCGTCCGGTGTCGATGTAGCTGATTCCTTGGTGCTCAGCGATGCGGAGATGCAGCTTCTCGGGTGTCTGGTTGGCGGCCAGGCCTTCGAGGACCAGGGTGGCGTCGGTGAGGGCCTGGCCGCCGGCCACGGTGCCGGTCTCGGCGAAGTAGCGGGAGGCGAGTTCGGCGCGTAGGCCGGCCTTGCCCGCACGTAGCAGAATCGCCAGATGCGGGCGGGCACGGTCAGCGCCGAAGGGCTCTCCGTCTTCGGAGACGCCGAGGAGGTATCGCTCTTGCGCCATACCGACCAGCCGCGCGGCGACGGACTTCTTGTCGCTTTCATTGTTGGCACTCATAGGGTTTCCTGCCTGCGGTGCTTCTGCAGGCGGGCATGACGGACTATTCTCATGGGGAACTTCCGGTTGAGCGATCGGGTGGTTCGAACGAGAGACCTCGGCTAGCCCCCGGGGTCTTTCTCATGTGTGGGCGTCACGCCGCGTCGCCGCCGCCGCGGCGGGTTGCATTCTCCCGCTGCGAGATCCAGCGCAGAACTTCGTCCCGCCGATATACGACCCTGCGTCCCAGCGTAAAGCTCGCCGGCCCGATATTGGAGTGCCGCCAGTAGCGCAGCGTGCCGACCGGAACGCCGATCAGCTCCGATACCTGTTTAGCTCCAAGCAGTTCCATCACATTCCTCCTGAAGTACGGTCGGTTCAATCGAACCAACAGTGACACTCCACCACTTGATGAGTCCACCACCATGGGCAACTTCGATCGGAAATTGGTGAGATTCGTTTACTTTCAGTAGTTGTCGGTTCTCAATGGCACACTCGCTGTTACGGAGGAGGGGACTATGCAGAGACGTAATCGTCGCGCTGGTGTCGAGGATCGCTGGCGGCGGGCGGACGGCAGCCCAACGGCGCGGGCCAACACGGGGCGTCGTTGGCTGGCCCGCTACGTCGACGACCAGGGGCAAGAAAACACCAGGTCCTTCGATCGCAAAGTGGATGCTCAAGCCTGGCTCGATGAGATCACTGCCATGCAGGTGACGGGCGCCTATGTCGCGCCGAAGGCGGGTCGCGTCAGCGTCGGCGAACTGTATGCGAAATGGGTCGGAACGCAGAGCCATCTCAAGAAAACCACCGCGTCGACCCGGAGGTACACCTGGCCGGTGTACGTCGAGCCGCGGTGGTCAGCGGTCGCCGTCGCCGACGTCCAGACGACGGATGTGCGCGGCTGGGTCCAGTCGATGACATCGTCCGGTGCAGGCGCGGCAACAGTCGAGAATGCCGTCGGCATCTTGCGCCAGATTCTGGAGATGGCTGTCGAGGATCGACGGATCGCGCGCAATCCGTGTGCGGGGATCAAGCTTCCTCGCCGCAAGCGGCGGCCGCGCGGGTATCTGACGCACCGGCAGGTGGAGCAGCTCGCGATTGAAGTCGGGCCGGATGCGACGGTCGTGCGCTTCTTGGCCTACACCGGTCTGCGCTGGGGAGAAATGGCGGCGCTGCGCGTCGGTGACGCGAAGTTGCTTCGACGTCGCATCCACGTCCGGGAGTCCGTGACAGAGGTCGAAGGGCAACTGGAGTGGTCGTCACCCAAGTCCTACGAGCAGCGGATGGTGCCTTTCCCCGCATTTCTTGCTGACGAACTGGCCGTCCTGATGATTGGGAAGAAGCCCGATGACCTCATCTTCGTCGCGCCCGAAGGCGGAGTTCTGAGAGTGTCGAACTGGCGCCGCCGAGTCTTCAACAAAGCGGTCAAGCGGGTCCTCGAGAAGGATGCGACCTTCCCAGTCGTAACTCCGCACGATCTCCGTCACACCGCCGCATCCTTGGCCATCAGTGCCGGCGCCAATGTCAAAGCCGTGCAGACCATGCTGGGGCACGCCTCGGCGGTGCTGACCCTGGACACTTACGCCGACCTGTTCCCAGATGATCTGGAGATGGTTTCCGCGGCTTTGGACGATGCGCGAACCAAGTCCCTGAAAGCTGCTGCGGACCAACTGCGGACTGGAACGAAAGAAGGCCCCGAACTGGAGAACCAGTCAGGGCCTTCTACCTGCGATCACACGAGTCGGGGTGGCGGGATTCGAACCCACGACCTCTTCGTCCCGAACGAAGCACGCTACCAAGCTGCGCCACACCCCGTGTGAAGCCACGACAGCGTATCGCACTGCCCCACCGGTGACCCAAACGCACTGCCTGCTGTGGCGGCCCGGCGCTCCCGCGTGGCCACCTCGCCGGGGGTACTCGTCGACTGTGCGGTTCGGTACGCCCACATCGGCGTGTCGGGTACCAAACCGCACACTGAAGCACGATTACGGCACGGCGCGACACCGTCCCAAGCGGCGCAGGTCACTGGCCCGGCGACAGCATGAAACGCCCCACAATCCGGCGTGGGGTGCTGAAAACCCGGCCGCTATTAGGCAGACTGGCTAACAAGGTAACGCAAAGGAGCCAGATCATGACGCTGTTGGGCGCTGCGGTGTATGCCGGGTTCTTCGCCCTGGCTGCGCTGTGGTTGGTGGCTACCAACCCCGACACCGCCGAAGAACAAGCTCACGCGAACTCGAAGCGGCAGGACCGCTCGAACTCGGACAGCACCGAGGCCGGACCCGTCGGGTCGAGCCCCTGCTGCGCCAGCCAGTCGTCGCTGTAGTAGGTGTCGGCGTAGCGGTCACCGCTGTCGGCCAGCAGGGTCACCACCGACCCGCTGCGCCCGTCGGCGACCATCTCGGCCAGCAAGGCGAACGCACCCCACACATTGGTCCCGGTCGAGGCACCCACCCGCCGGCCCAGCACCGCGCTGACGTGGCGTGCCGCGGCCACCGAGGCAGCATCCGGCACCGCCATCATCCGATCCACCACATCCGGCAGGAATGACGGCTCCACCCGCGGCCGCCCGATGCCCTCGATGCGCGACGACTCCTCGATCACCAGGTCGAACCGGCACTGCTGGTAGGCCGGGTAGAACGCCGAGTGCTCCGGGTCGACCACGCACAGCCGGGTGGCGTGCCGGCGATACCGGATGTAGCGCCCGATGGTGGCACTGGTGCCGCCGGTGCCGGCCCCGACCACGATCCACTCCGGGATCGGGTGGGCCTCGTCGCGCATCTGGGAGAAGATCGACTCGGCGATGTTGTTGTTGCCGCGCCAGTCGGTGGCCCGCTCGGCGTTGGTGAACTGATCCAGGTAGTGCCCGCCGGCCTCGCGAGCGATCCGCTCGGCTTCGGCGTAGACGTCGCTTGCGTGCTGCACGAAATGGCAGCGCCCGCCCTGCGCCTCGATCAGCGCCACCTTCGACGCACTGGTGGAGGCCGGCATCACCGCCACGAACGGCAGACCGAGCAGGGCGGCGAAGTAGGCCTCCGACACCGCCGTCGACCCCGACGACGCCTCCACCACCGTGGTGCCCTCGGCGATCCAGCCGTTGCACAGCCCGTAGAGGAACAGCGAGCGGGCCAGCCGGTGCTTGAGGCTGCCGGTGATGTGGGTGGTCTCGTCCTTGAGGTACAGCGCCACGTCCACCTCGCCCGCCCACGCCGACGGCAGCGGGTAGCGCAGCAGGTGGGTGTCGGCGCTGCGCCGCGCGTCGGCCTCGATCAGCCGGATCGCGTTGTCGGCCCAGCGGCGCGGATGCCCGTGATCGGCGATCCGTGCGGTCAACGCGCTGACACGGACGGCTGCGTGGAGCCGCGGGTGAGCTGCGAATCGTCGCCGCCGGTCGGCGCGGCGACCAGCGTCAGCAGCGTGGCCTCCGGCCGGCAGGCGAACCGCACCGGCGCGAACGGCGAGGTGCCGATGCCGGCCGAGACGTGCAGCCGGGTGTGGGCGCCCCACTGCGAGGGGCCCTTGACCCGGGAGCGGTCCAGGCCGCAATTGGTCACCAGCGCGCCGTAGAACGGCACGCACAGCTGCCCGCCGTGGGTGTGGCCGGCCATCACCAGCTGGTAGCCGTCACCGGCGAACCGGTCGAGCACCCGCGGTTCCGGCGAATGGGTCAGCCCCAGCCGCAGGTTGGCGGTCGGGTCGGCCGGGCCGGCGATGGTGTCGTAGCGGTCCCGTTCGATGTGCGGGTCGTCGACGCCGGCCGCGGCGATCCGCTGGCCGGCCACGTCGAATTCCCGACGGTTGTGGGTCAGGTCCAGCCAGCCGCGCTCGGTGAACGCCGCCCGCAGGTCCTGCCACGGCAGCGGGGTGCCGTAGACGCGGTGCGTCGGCTTGGTCAGGTACTTCGCCGGGTTCTTGCACCGTGGCCCGAAGTAGTCGTTGCTGCCGAAGACGAACACCCCCGGCACCGAGAGCAGATCACCGAGGGCCTGCACCACCGCCGGCACCGCCTTGGGGTGGGCCAGGTTGTCGCCGGTGTTGACCACCAGGTCCGGCTCCAGGGCGACCAGATCCCGCAGCCAGGCCTGCTTGCGGCGCTGGCCCGGCCGCATGTGGATGTCGCTGATGTGCAGCACCCGCAGCGGCGACGACCCCGGCGTCAGCACCGGCATCGTCGCCTCACGCACCACGAAGGCGTTGCGTTCGATGATCGCGCCGTATGCCACGAGGGCCACCGGCCCGAGCGCAGCCGAGGCGGCGACGACGGACCGGGTCAGGGCAGGTGATGAAGCCATGGGCTTCAGCCTACTGTGCCCCGCCGCGGTTACGGCGGCAACGGCTGCCCCGGCGGCGGCGGTGGCAGCAGCGGAATGGTGATCGGCGGCAGCCCGGGGATCTCCACCACCGTCGAGCCCACCGGCGCCGGCGGCACGCCCTCCGGCGGTGGTGGCGGCGGTGGCGGGATGCCGTTGGAGACCTCGATGGTGATGATCGAGCCGGGAATGGTCTGACCGCTCGGCGAGGTGCCGACCACCGATCCGGAGCGGGCGCTGCTGTTGACCCAGTTCGGTTGGTCGGCGACCTGGAACCCGACCTCCTTGAGCCGCGCCCGGGCCGCGTCCACGTCCAGGCCGACAACGCTGGGCACCCGGGAGTTGGGTCCGCCGTCGACGTAGCGGGGGTCGGTCGGCGGCAGCACGACGTCGCCGAAGTTGGTGGCGATCGGCTTCATCGCGGCGAACCAGGTCCGGGCCGGCTCGTTGCCGCCGAACAGGTCGCCGTCCCCGCAGTGCCGCAACGGAAACGAGCACAGGTCCGACGGCGAGCTGGAGTCGTCGAAGATGTAGTTGGCCGCCGCGTAGCGGTTGGTGAAGCCCAGGAAGCCCGACGACCGGTGCGCCTCGGTGGTACCGGTCTTGCCCGACATCGGCAGGTCCCAGCCCACCGAGCCGGCCGCGGGCGCCGCCGTACCGCCGGGCTGATCGTCCTTGCTCAACGCGTTGGCCAGCGTGTTCGCCAACCCTTCGGGCACCACCCGGTCACAGGTCTCGGTGGTGACAGCCACCTCGTTGCCGTTGCGGTCGAAGACCTTGTCGATCGGGTTCGGCGGGCACCAGACGCCGCCGGAGGCCAGCGTGGCGGCGACGTTGGACAGCTCCAGCGCGTTGACCTCGATCGGCCCCAGCGTGAACGACCCCAGGTTCTGGCGT
>CAYNJD010000182.1:0-6798 GCA_964397355.1 uncultured Mycobacterium sp.
GTTCGTGAATAACAGTGTCGTGCAGGCCATCCCGAGGCTGCTGCGGCTGGTAGGGCTCCAGCCGCGCCACGTAGCGGCGGTAACCCCGCAGCGCCACGTCCGCCTCACGGTCGCCCGCCCAGATTTCGCTGAACAGTGCCCGCAGTTCTTCCGGGCCGCCGTCGGCGGACAGGTCGACACCGGTGGCGTGCAACTCCGGGTGCTCGTGGTCGATGCTGCGGCCCAGCCCCCAGACCGGCGCCTGCCCGACCGATAGTTCGCCGGTCGCTTCGTCACCGGCCGGCTGCGCGCCGCGGGTCACCAGCCACAGCCGCGGCGATTCCGGCCAGCCCGCCAGCGTCAGCGCCTGGATCAGGTGAACCACGCTCAGCGTGCCGACATCTGCCGCCGCGTCCAGCGACTCGTCACTGGTGTGGGCTGTCGGGGCGCTCAGCAGATTCCACAGGTGCACCACACCGCGGCACGGCGGCCGGTCACCGCCGAACGCCGCACGCAGCAGCTCACCGAAGTGCTCGGGCCGGCGCGGGTCGATGCGGTAGCTGTCGGCGGTCAGCCGTTCGATCTCGGCGAGCCCGACGACCGGTTCCACCAGCACGCAGGACTGGGCCTGCGCTTCGAGGTTGTCGCGCAGGCTGTCGGCCACCGGACCGTCGGACAGGATCAGCCAGCTGCCGGGTTCGGCGGAGCCGCCGTCCCCGTCGGTCTCGATCGAGGCGGGCTGCCAGCGCATCCGGTAGCTGCGATCGGCCGGGTCCGCCGGAGCCTCGCTGACGACGGCGTCGGCCTCGCCGGCCACGATGGTGCCGGCGGCCAGCAGCGACCAGTCGTCGCCGGCGGATCCGTAGCACTCGATGGCGTCATCGGTCATCGCGAACTGCACGGTGCGCACCGCGACCGGACCGCCGCGCAGGTTGAGCTGAGCAACCGACCGGCCGGCCGGACCGAAGGCGATCTCGACGGCCTGGCGCGCCAACTCGCCCAGTTGCCCGGCCGACAGCGACGCGGTGGTCACGTCGACCTCGGTCAGCACCATCGCAGGCTGAGTCGCCGAGCGGATCGGCCCGCGCCAGCCGGGCGCGGCGGCGCCATTGTGGCGCGGCGCCGCGATGGAGCCCGCGTTGAGCCAGGAGTGCACCCGCTGCCAGGGGTAGGTGGGGGCGGGCACACAGCGGCTGCCGTCGGGGTAGATCTGCTCCCAGGCCACCTGGTGCCCCAGCGTGTAGAGGGCACCCAGCGAGCCCAGCATGGTGGATCGGCCCTCGTCGTCGCGGCGCATCGACGGCAATAAGGTGCAGCTGCGCCTCAGATCTTCAACGTCTTCGCGTGCCGCCGTCAGCAGGATCGGGTGCGGGCTGAGCTCCACGAACGTGTCGTGCCCGGTCTCCAGCAGCCGCCGCAGCGCCGGCGAGAACCGGACCGGCGAACACAGGTTGGACACCCAGTAGTCGGCGTCCAGCAGCTTGTCGCCCACCAGCTCGCCGGTGACCGTGGAGTACATCGGAACGCTCGGCGCGGCCGGCTTCAGCTTCACCAGGCTGCCGCGCAGGCCCGCGCCGAGGGCTTCCATCTGCGGGCTGTGCGAGGCGACGTCGACCTCGATCCAGCGGCAGAACCGGTCCCGCTGGCTCAGCTTGGCCATCAGCGCCTCGAGCACCTTGGGCTCGCCGGCGAGCACCGTCGACCGGTGGCTGTTGCTGGCGGCGACGGCCACCTGCTGCTCGTGGCCGGCGATGAGCTCCTGCGCTTCGGCCATGGTGGTCTCGGTGACCATCATCGCGCCGCGGCCGCGGACGCCGCGCAGCATCCGGGCCCGCGCGCAGATCACCCGGGCGGCGTCCTCCAGGCTCAGCGCGCCCGCGACGTGGGCGGCCGCGACCTCACCGAGGCTGTGCCCCACCACCGCGACCGGCTGCACACCCCAGGACCGCCACAGCGCGGCCAGCGCCACCTGGATCGCGAAGATGGTCGGCTGCAGGATCCCGATGTCGGTGAGCTTGGAGCGGTCCTCGGCCTTGGCCAGCTCCTTGAGGATCGAATGCCCCAGGTGCGGATGCAGCGCGTGATCGCAGGCGGCCAGCGCGTCGGCGAACACCGGTTCGTCGGCCTGTAGCCGCTGGGCCATGCCGTGCCACTGTGAGCCCTGCCCGGAGAAGACGAACGTAACGCCCGGGCCCGGCCGGCTCGGGCTGCAGTGTCCGACCGACAATCCCGGCCGCGACTCGCCCTGGCGGTAGGCCGACAGCGACTCGAACAGCGACGCCGGGGAGTCGCCGACCACCGCGAGCCGGTAGTCGTGGTGGCCCCGGCGGGCACCGGCGGTGTAGCACAGGTCGGTCAGCGAACTGGTGCCGGAGAAGAGCGCCATCTCGTACTCGCCCACCAGCGCGGTCAGCGCCTCCGGCGACCGGGCGGACAGCGCCAGCAACTCGGCGCGCGGCGCCGCGGTGTCGTCGGGGTGGGCGCCGCGGACCTGCGGGGCCTCGGTGAGCACCACGTGGGCGTTGGTGCCGCCGAACCCGAACGAGCTGACCCCGGCCACCGCGCGGCTGGCCGCCGGCCACGGGGTCAGGGTCTGCACCACCTCCAGCGGCAAGCGGTCGAAACCGATGTGCGGGTTGGGCTCGGTGTAGTTCAGGCTGGCCGGGATGGCCCGATGCTGCAACGACAGCGCCACCTTGATCAGCCCGGCGATCCCGGCTGCGGCCTCCAGGTGGCCGATGTTGGTCTTGACCGATCCCACCAGGCAGCGGCTGTCCTCCGGCCGGCCCTCGGCCAGCACGGTTCCCAGGGCGTTGGCCTCGATGGCGTCGCCGATCGACGTTCCGGTGCCGTGCGCCTCGATGTACTGGACCGAGCCGGCCGGCAGGCCCGCCCGGGCGAACGCCTCGGTGAGCACGCCCTCCTGCGCCCGCCCGCTCGGGGCGATCAGCCCGTTGGTGCGGCCGTCGGAGTTGGTGGCGCTGCCGCGGATCACCGCGTAAACGGGGTCGTTGTCCTCCAGCGCCTTGCTCAGCGGTTTGAGCACCACCACCCCGGCGCCTTCGCCGCGCACATAGCCGTCGGCGTCGGCGTCGAAGGTCTTGCACCGGCCGTCCGGGGCCATCACCCGGGCCTTGGAAAAGTTGATCGCCAGGGCCGGCGACAGGATCACGTTCACCCCGGCGGCCAGCGCCATGCCGCACTCGCCGTCACGCAGGCTGCGGCACGCCAGGTCCACGGCCACCAGCGACGACGAGCAGGCGGTGTCGATCGACAGGCTCGGCCCGTGGAAGTCGAAGGTGTAGGACAGCCGGTTGGCGGCGATGCTCAGCGCGTTGCCGGTGCCGGTGTAGGCGTCGACGAGTTGCGGCTGACCCAGCCGCAGGAAGCCGTAGTCGTTGGTGGAGATGCCGACGAACACCCCGGTGCGGCTGCCGGCCAGCGCGTCCGGCACCTGCCCGGCGTCTTCGAGTGCCTCCCAGGCCACCTCGAGCAGCAGCCGCTGCTGCGGGTCCATCTGCGCCGATTCGCGCGGGGAGATCCCGAAGAACTGAAAGTCGAATTGGTCGACGGCGCCCAGGAATCCGCCCCGGCGGGTGACCGCGGTGCCCGGCACCGACGGGTCCGGGTCGTAGAAGGCGTCCACGTCCCAGCGGTCGGCCGGGACCTCGCTGGTGGCGTCCACGCCGCCGGACAGCAACCGCCAGAACGCCTCCGGGCCGTCGGCGCCGGGGAACCGGCAGCCGATGCCGATGATCGCGATCGGCTCGTCGGCAGCGGGACGTTCGGTGCGCTCGGGCGCAGCGGCCGAGGCGGCCGGCGTTTCCGCGGCGACACGGGCCAGGTGTGCCGACAGGATGTCGATCGAGGGGTATTCGTAGGCGATGGTCGGGGCCAGCTCACAGCCCAGCCACTTCTCCAAAGCGGTCGAAAGCCGCACCGCGTGAATGGAATCCAGCCCGTAGTAGGCGAATGGCTTGGCCGGGTCGATCTCGCCGACGGGCAACTCGAGCTCGCCTGCCAGCCGGTCGACGAGCCACGCGCTGATCTCGGCCGCGCCGCGCGCCGCACCGGGCTCGGCCGCAGCCACCGCCGGGGCGGGTTCGGGCTCGGGCTGCCGCACCGGCTCGGACGCGGCCGACGGCCACTGCGCCACCACCGGCAGCTCGCCGTCGAGGTAGCGCTGCTTGCAGGCGCTGCGCTGGATCTTGCCGCTGGAGGTGGTGGGCAGCTGCAGCGGCTGCACCAGCACCACGGCGTGAGTGCGGACCGCGTGGTTCTCGGTGACGACGGTGCGGATCTTGCGCATCGTCTCGTCGAGTTGGGCGGCGTCCAGTCGGCTCGGGTCGACCTCCTGCACGACGACAAGCTGTTCGGCCGCACCGGATTCCGGCGCGACCGAGAAGACCGCTCCCCGGCCGCGCAGCAGTGCCGGCTCGGTGTCCTGCACGGTCAGTTCGATGTCGTTGGGGTAGTGGTTGTTTCCCCGGATGATGATGAGGTCTTTGCGGCGTCCGGTGACGTACAGTTCGCCCGATCGCAGGAAACCGAGGTCGCCGGTGCGCAGGAACGGCCCTTCCCCACTGTCGGAGATGGTGGCCGCGAAGGTCTCGGCGGACAGTTCCGGTGCACCCCAATAGCCGTGGGCAACACTCGACCCGGAGACCCAGATCTCACCGACCTCGTCGTCGTGACAGACCCGGCGGGTCTCCGGGTCGACGATCGCCACCCGCTGCCCGCCCCGCGGCTTACCACAGCCCACCAGCGTGGCGGCGGACGGATGCGTCGGCTCCACATTGAGGATCCGGTTGTCGCGCAACGCAACCCGGTCGATGTCTTGCACCACGGGCAGCGGCGAATCCGACCCGCCGGAGACCAGCAGCGTGCCCTCGGCCAGCCCGTACACCGGATAGAACGACTCCGGCCGGAAGCCGGCCGGCGCGAACGCCTCGGCGAACCCGTTCAGCGTGGCGGTGCGCACCGGTTCGGCGCCGCACAGCGCCACCGTCCAGTTGGACAGGTCCAGTGCCGCGCGTTCCTGTGGACTGGACAGTTCGACGCACATGTCGAACGCGAAATTCGGTGCGGCGGTGATCGATGCGCGATGCCGAGAGATCGCCTCCAGCCACCGCATCGGGCGCTTGATGAACGCGGTCGGCGGCATGAGGATGGAATTGCCTGCCACGTAAATGGTTTCGAGCAGACCCCCGATGAGGCCCATGTCGTGGTACGGCGGCAGCCAGAACACGCCGGTGGCCTGCATGTCGGTGTGCGCGCCCCATGCCTCGGCGATGGTCTCCAGGTTGTGCACCAGGTTTCCGTGGGTCAGCACCACCCCCTTGGGCGCGCTGGTCGATCCCGAGGTGTACTGCAGCATGGCGACGCTGTCGCCGTCGATCTGCGGCGCCACCCAGGCCGTCTCACTGCCGGCGGGATAGCTGTCGGTGATCGACCACCGCAGCGCCTGCCCACCGGGCAGCGCATCGATCGCGGGCTTGATCCTGGGCTCGACCTCGGCGGTGGTGAGCGCGAAGCCGGGCTGGACGTCGGCGATGATCGACTCGACGCGCGGCAGCAGGTGCTCGCGCATCGGCGGGTGCACCGGGATCGCGATGGCACCGGCATACAGGCAGCCGAAGAAGCTGGCGATGAAGTCCAGCCCGGGCGGGCACAGCACCAGCACCCGTTCCCCGGCGGCCCCCTGGCGCTGCAGGTCGGTCGCGATCTGCCGGGCGCGCAGGTCCAGCTCCCGGTAGCTCACCTGGCTGATCTCGTGCTCGTCGCCGTCGCGGGAGAAGGTGAACGCCAGCTTGTCACCGCGCTGCGCGGCGCGCTGCCTCAGCAGGTCTACCAGCGTGCGGAGGGTGTCCACCGTGTCGTCCGGCCCGCTCATCGCGATCGCGTCTCCCGTATGGCTAACGAAGATTAGTTTTAGATTGGGCCCAGCTTCCCGTAGGCAACCTTGATTAAGGCTACATTAAGAAGTCGGGCGCCCAATCCGTGATTTTCGGCGACCGCGAGCGCGCGAGCAAGTTAGGCAACCCATCGCGCGGGGAGCGTGGCGGGTCAGCCCTCCAGCTTGTATCCGAGACCGCGCACGGTAACCAGGTGCACAGGATTGGCCGGATCGGCCTCGATCTTCGACCGGAGTCGTTTGACGTGGACATCCAACGTCTTGGTGTCGCCGACGTAATCGGCACCCCACACCCGGTCGATCAGCTGGCCGCGGGTGAGCACCCGGCCGGTGTTGCGCATCAGGTATTCGAGCAGGTCGAACTCCTTGAGCGGCAAGGTGATCTGCTCGCCGTTGACCATCACCACGTGCCGTTCGACGTCCATGCGCACCGGGCCGGACTCCAGCACGCCCTCGCCGACACCGCCCTCATCGTCGCCGCCGCGGCGCAGCACCGCGCGGATCCGCGCGATCAGCTCGCGGGCCGAATACGGCTTGGTCACGTAGTCGTCGGCGCCGAGTTCCAAGCCGACGACCTTGTCGATCTCGCTGTCGCGGGCAGTGACCATAATCACCGGCACGCTGGAACGGGCGCGCAGCTGTTTGCAGACGTCGGTGCCCGACATCCCCGGAAGCATCAGGTCCAGCAGCACGATGTCGGCACCGGCCCGGTCGAACTCGGCCAGCGCCGCCGGCCCGTCGGTGACGACGGTGGCCTCGAATCCCTCCTTACGCAGCAGGAACGCCAGCGGGTCCGCCAGCGACTCCTCATCCTCAACGATCAACACGTGTGTCATCGCTGCTGCTCCTCCTCATCGCTCCGCACGCTCCGCTCTGCATCGTCGACAGCAGGTGTCATCGCTGCT
>CAYNJD010000183.1:0-6737 GCA_964397355.1 uncultured Mycobacterium sp.
CCCGGGCGGAGTAGTGCTAACCCCGACCGAAGTCGGGGTGATCGCCGTGCATCGTCATTGCACTGGCCGTACCGAGGTGTGACGATCCAGCCATCACAGCTCCACTGGCCGGGTGACCGCTATTCCGGGTGCGGCTCGGCGACTACCGTCGCCAGGTGCGGATGGGCCTCGGCCCGGACCCGCTCGAAGAGTTCCTTGTAGTACGGCAGGCAGTCGGCCATCGCCTGCTCGGTGGTGAACAACGGCTCGTAGCCGAGGTCACGGCGGGCCTTGTCGATCGAGAAGTAGTTGTTGAGATAAAGCCGTTCCACCGCACCGGGCTCCAGCAACGGCTGGGGCAAACCGAACCGGAAGTGCAGCCACTGCCATGCCGCCATGACGTCGCGGACCAGCCGGCCGGAAACCCGTAGCCGTGGCCAGTGCTGGCCGCAGGCCTCCATGATCGGGCGGGCGAACTCGAACATGTTGATCGGATCGCCGTCGTTGATGAAGTAGGCCTGCCCGGGCGCGGTGCCGCCCGGAACCAGGTGTTCGGCGGCCAGGATGAAGCCGTGAATCAGGTTGTGCACGTAGGAGTTGTCGAGTTTGGCGCGCTTGCTGCCGATCAGCACCTTCACGTGGCCGGCGACCACGCTCTCGAACAGCTTGCGGAACATGGTCTGGTCGCCGTAGCCCCAGATTCCCGACGGCCGGATCGAACAGGTCAACATGTCCCCGACGCCGTTCTCACCGAGCACGAACTTCTCGGCGACCACCTTGGTCTCGGTGTAGAGGTCGTTGTACTTGGTGGTGTAGGGCATGGTTTCGTCGCCACCCGAGATGGCCTTACCGCCCATCACGACGCTGTTGGAGGCGGTGTAGACGAACCGCTTAACCCCGGCGTTCTGCCCGGCCTGAACCAGATTCTTGGTGCCGTCGACGTTGACCGCGAAGCTGCGCCGCCGGATCTCGTCGGTGACCTTCGCGCCGCCCTGCAGATCGATGATCGCGGCGGTGTGGAACACCGTGTCGATGTCGGCGACCGCGGCGGCCACCGTGGCCGGGTCGCAGATGTCGCCTTCGACCTTCTGCAGGTTGGGGTGGTCGGGCAGCGGTGACGGCGCCCGGTCGAAGGAACGCACCTGATGACCGCGATCGAGCAATGTCTTGACGAAATTGGTTCCGACGAAGCCGGAGCCCCCGGTGACCAGTACCCGGCCCAGTTCCGTTGTCAGTGATCGATCACCCATCGGGTGAGCATAACGGAACGTGTTTCAGTTCCTGCGGGCTTCCAGCGGGGGAGTCACGCCCGGCGCTAATCGTCGGATTCGGAGGCCAACGCGTCCTGCACCCGCTGGCGGGCACCGGCTAAGTGCTCCTCACACCGCTTGGCCAGCTGCTCGCCCCTTTCCCACAGGCTCAGCGAAGCATCGAGGCTCAACCCGCCCTGCTCCAGCCGCTGCACCACCTCGATCAGCTCGTCGCGGCAGTGCTCATATCCGAGTTCACTAACGGGACTCGTCGACTCGGGTTGATCAGATGTCTTTGGTGCCATCGGAATGTCCTTCACTGGTTGCGGCAATCGCTCCGTCGGTGACCCGGATCCGCAAGGCGGTTCCGGCGGGTGCGTCCTGGACCGACCGGAGGACGTGTGCACTGTCGCCCTGCACCGTCTGGACAACGGCGTAGCCGCGGGCCAGCGTGGCGGCCGGGCCCAGGGTAGCCAGCCGCGCCGACAGATGCTCGATGCGTTCGGTCTGGGCCGCGATCAGCCGGGTGATGTCGCGCCGTACCGCTGCCAGCGCACGGGCCAGTTCCTCGCCGCGCTCGGTCAGCGCCCGCAGCGGGTCGGCCAGCACCGGGCGGCTGCGCAGCTGGGCCAGCACGCGTTCCTCGCGCACCACCCAGTTGCGCACGGCCTGGGCGCTGCGCCGGCGCAGGTCGTCGACCAGCGCCTGCTCGGCGGAGGCATCCGGCACGATCTGCTTCGCCGCGTCGGTGGGGGTGGCGGCCCGCAGGTCGGCGACCAGGTCGCACAGCGGATTGTCGGGCTCGTGACCGACCGCGCTGACCACCGGGGTACGGCACGCCGCGATCGCCCGGCACAGCGTCTCGTCGGAGAACGGCAGCAGATCCTCCACGCTGCCGCCGCCGCGGGCCAGCACGATCACGTCGACGTCCGGGTCGGTGTCCAACTCGCGCAGTGCCTCGACGATCTGGGCGACGGCGCCGGGCCCCTGCACGGCGGTGTTGCGCACCGCGAAACGCACCGCCGGCCACCGCGCACCGGCGACCGTCATCACGTCCCGCTCGGCGGCGCTGGCCCGGCCGGTGATCAGCCCGACGGTCGACGGCAGGAACGGGATCGGCCGCTTGAGCCGCGGATCGAACAGTCCTTCGGCATCCAGCAGCCGGCGCAGCCGCTCGATGCGGGCCAGCAGTTCGCCGATCCCGACCGCGCGAATCTCACTGAGCCGCAGCGTGAAGGAGCCGCGAGCGGTGTAGAAGTTGGGTTTCCCGCAGACCACCACCTGGGTGCCCTCGGTCAGCTTGACCGGCGCGCTGGCCACCAGTTCGGGGCTGCATGTCACCGTCAGGGACATGTCGGCGGCGGGATCGCGCAGCACCATGAACACCGTCCGCACCCCGGGGCGCAGGTTGATCTGGGTCAGCTGGCCCTCCACCCATACCGATCCGAGCCGGTCGATCCAGCCCTTGACCCGGATCGCGACCGCACGGACCGGGAACGGGTTCTCGGCGGAACTGCCCGGTGCCGGGGCGGTCACTTCGAGGTTGCGCGGGTGATCCTGTTGGCCAGCAGCGTCTGGAACGGTGCTCGCGCCTTGGTGGCCTCCTCGTAGGCGAGCAGGGTCTCGAGTTCGTCGACGCTGAGCGACGCCAGCCGGGCCCGCAGCTGGGCCAGGGTCAGCGAGCCGTAGTCGAGTTCGTCGACCAGGTCCGGTGTGGGCACCTGCGAACCCGCCGTCTTGCCCGGTGTGACATCCGTCTCGGCTGACGGGGCACGACGGTCGTCGCCGCCCTCGCTGAACGAGTACAGCGCGAAGCGCCCGTCGCCGCGCTGGCCCGCGTCGGAGTCGTCGAAGACCCCGGTGTCGGTGACGTCGGTGCCGTTGACGGTGTCGTCGATGTCTTCGTCGAAGGTCGCCCACTCCGGCTGCTCATCTTTGGGTGGGAAGAGGGTCTCCAGGGTGGAGTCACCCTTGTTGACCAGCTCGGCGATGCCCTGCTGCCAGCGCATCACGGCATGCGCGGCCTGGCTGGCCAGCGTCATCGGGTAGGTCAGGATGGTTTGCGGCAGCTTCAGGGTCTCTTCGACGGCGACGGTCGCCGCGCCTACCAGAAGCCGGACTCCGAATGGTGCAGTAGCCATGGCTCCCAGCCTGCCTTACCCGCCGGTCATCTCCAAGTATTGACGGGTCGGGCGTGAGCTGGCGGTCCGGTGCGGCCAGACCGTACCCTGGGTGCCATGCCGCCGACCCTCGATGTGGAGACCGCCAATAGTCCAGGCAGCTCAGCGGCGTCGCTTTCCGACGCCCCAGCCGGTAAGCGGGTGCTGCTGGCCGAGCCCCGCGGCTACTGCGCCGGCGTCGACCGGGCCGTCGAGACGGTGGAACGGGCGCTGGAGAAGCACGGCGCACCGGTGTATGTCCGGCACGAGATCGTGCACAACAAGCACGTGGTGGACACCCTGACGAACAAGGGTGTGGTGTTCGTGCACGAGGCGGACGAGGTGCCCGAGGGCGCGATGGTGGTGTTCTCCGCGCACGGGGTGGCCCCGACCGTCCACGAGCTGGCCGCCGATCGTGGCCTGCGGGTGATCGACGCGACCTGTCCATTGGTGTCGAAGGTGCACAACGAGGCCAAACGGTTCGCCCGGGACGGCTACGACATCCTGCTGATCGGTCACGCCGGCCACGAGGAGGTCATCGGGATCATCGGCGAGGCCCCCGACGACGTGCAGCTGGTCGACGGCTTAGAGGCTGTAGCCGCGGTGGAGGTCCGCGACGAGGACAAGGTGGTGTGGCTGTCGCAGACCACGCTCAGCGTCGACGAGACGATGCAGACCGTGGTCAAGCTGCGGGAGCGGTTCCCCAAACTGGAGGATCCGCCCAGCGACGACATCTGCTACGCCACCCAGAACCGGCAGACGGCGGTCAAGGCGATGGCCCCGGAATGCGAGCTGGTGATTGTCGTCGGGTCCAAGAACTCGTCGAACTCCAACCGCCTGGTCGAGGTGGCGCTGGACGCCGGTGCCGACGCCGCCCATCTGGTCGACTACGCCGACGACATCGACTCGTCCTGGCTCGACCCCGACGGCGGCGAGGTGCAGACCATCGGCGTCACCTCCGGCGCATCGGTCCCGGAGATCCTGGTCCGCGGTGTGCTGGAGCGGTTGGCCGAGCACGGATACAGCACCGTCTACCCGGTGGCGACCGCCAACGAGACGCTGGTGTTCGCGCTGCCTCGGGAGATCCGGCCGGACCGTCGCTGATCAGATGTCGTACTCCCAGGAGTCGACGTCCTCGCCGTGCTGCCGCCGTGATCGGGTGCGGGGTTCGGCACCGGATTCGTCGGCCGCGGCTCTGCGGTAACGCACCCGGGAGATCGGATGGTGGGTGGTGTCGGACCCGTTGCTGCTCGGCGCCTGCCGGCGACGGCGGGGTAGCGATTCCGGCGGCTCGCTGGGCCGATAGCCGCGTCCGCGATAATCCCGGTCGGCCCTGGGCATCGGGTCGGTGCGTCGCCGCGGCGGCTCGTCGCCCCGGTCGGACGGCGGCCGTCGCCGACGCGGCAGCGGCTCGTCAGGCAACTCGCGTGCCGGCCGTCGCCGTCGCTGCCGTTCCGTCGCCGGCGCGTCCTCCAGCGGTGGCCGGACGCGCCGGGACCGGGTCGGGGCGGACCCGTTCGCATTGCGGCGGCGTTCGCCGGCCCGGGTGCGGGTCCGGGTCGAGGTGGTCTGCCGCGCGGCGCGTCGGGCCTCCGCGGTGGCTCGCCGCGGGCGTTCGCCGGGGCGCCGTTCGTGCCGTTCGCGCCGGGCGCGGGAGGCCGACGGCTCGATGGCGTGGGCGGGGTCGCGGTTGATCGCCGCGGTGAGCATGGCGCCGAGCTTGTCGATGAGCGTGGGCCGCCCGCCGGCGTCGGTGTCGTCGGTGGCACGGGCCGTCGCGCCGCTCAGCATCCCGAGATACCAGCGGACCATTCCGATCAACAGCACCGTGGCCGCGGTGAACAGCATCAACGGGAACCGCTCGATCAGCGGGTATCCGCAGTTGATGACGATGGCCTTGAGGCTGGGGAATCCGCCGCCGTGGAACAGCCAGTACGCGGCCGGCACGCTGGCGAACAGGATCAGCGGCGGTTGGACGACCGCGGTGAAGACCGCCGATTGCTGCACGATGAGCACCGCCGCGACACAGCCCATCACATAGAGTGCGGCGAAGACGGTGCTCAGTTCCTTGTCGCCGGACCCGGCGTCGAACGCCACGCCGATCGCGGTCGCGACGAGCGCCACCGCCACGGCGCCCCACCATGGCACCCCGGCGGCGTTGGGCAGGATCGAACGGTGGTCAGCCGCCACCGCCGACTTGTCCCGCTGTGCTGCCACACACTGACGGTACCGGCTGGCCTCGGCGGCCGCGCACGGCGGCACACCTCGCGGCGGGTCGGCGCCTGTATCTAGACTTGGCTCCCTGTGAGCCTGAGCCTGGGAATCGTGGGGTTGCCCAACGTCGGTAAATCGACCCTGTTCAACGCGCTGACCCGCAACGATGTGTTGGCCGCCAACTACCCGTTCGCGACGATCGAGCCGAACGAGGGCGTGGTGCCGCTGCCCGACCCCCGGCTGGCCAAGCTGGCGGAGATCTTCGGCTCGGAGCGGATCCTGCCGGCGCCGGTGACGTTCGTCGACATCGCCGGCATCGTCAAGGGGGCCTCCGAAGGGGCGGGGCTGGGTAACAAGTTCCTGGCCAACATCCGCGAGTGCGACGCCATCTGCCAGGTGGTGCGGGTCTTCGCCGACGACGACGTGGTGCACGTCGACGGGAAGGTGGATCCCGAGGCCGACATCGAGGTGATCGCCACCGAGCTGATCCTGGCCGACATGCAGACCTTGGAGAAGGCGGTGCCGCGGCTGGAGAAGGAGGCCCGCAACAACAAGGACCGCAAGCCGGTGCTGGAGGTCGCGGTGGCGGCCGGCGAGATCCTGGACAGCGGCAAGACGTTGTTCGCCGCGCAGCTGGACACCTCGCTGCTGCGCGAGCTGAACCTGCTGACCACCAAGCCGTTCCTGTACGTGTTCAACGCCGACGAGTCGGTGCTCACCGACGCCGACCGTATTGCGGCGCTGCGTGAGCTGGTGGCTCCGGCCGACGCGGTGTTCCTCGACGCCAAGATCGAAGCCGAGCTCGCCGAGCTGGACGACGAGTCGGCGATGGAGCTGCTGGAGTCGATCGGGCAGACCGAGCGTGGCCTGGACGCGTTGGCGCGCGCGGGTTTTCACACCCTGAAGTTGCAGACCTACCTGACCGCCGGGCCCAAGGAGGCCCGCGCCTGGACGATCCACGCCGGCGACACCGCGCCCAAGGCGGCCGGGGTGATCCACACCGACTTCGAGAAGGGCTTCATCAAGGCCGAGGTGGTGTCCTACGACGACCTCGTGGAAGCCGGGTCGATGGCCGCCGCCAAGGCCGCCGGCAAGGTGCGCATGGAGGGCAAGGACTACGTGATGGCCGACGGGG
>CAYNJD010000184.1:0-6732 GCA_964397355.1 uncultured Mycobacterium sp.
CTCCGACGAGCTGATGGAGGAGATGGGCCGGCTGCAGGAGGAGCTCGACCACGCCAACGCGTGGGACATCGACTCCCAGCTGGAGCAGGCCATGGACGCGCTGCGCTGCCCGCCGCCCGACGAGCCGGTCACCAAGCTGTCCGGTGGTGAGCGGCGCCGCGTCGCGCTGTGCAAGCTGCTGTTGAGCAAGCCCGACCTGCTGCTGCTCGACGAGCCCACCAACCACCTCGACGCCGAGAGCGTGCAGTGGCTGGAAGCGCACCTGGCCAGCTACCCGGGCGCGATCCTGGCGGTCACCCACGACCGCTACTTCCTTGACAACGTGGCGCAGTGGATCCTGGAACTCGACCGGGGCCGGGCTTATCCCTACGAAGGCAACTATTCGACCTATCTGGAGAAGAAGGCCGAACGGATCGCGGTGGCCGGCCGCAAGGACGCCAAGCTGCAGAAGCGGCTGCAAGAGGAACTGGCCTGGGTGCGCTCGGGAGCCAAGGCGCGGCAGGCCAAGAACAAGGCCCGGCTGCAGCGCTACGAGGAGATGGTGGCCGAGGCCGAGAAGACCCGCAAGCTCGACTTCGAGGAAATCCAGATCCCGACCGGGCCGCGGCTGGGCAACCAGGTGGTCGAGGTCGAACACCTCGACAAGGGCTTCGGCGGGCGGCTGCTGATCAAAGACCTGTCGTTCACGCTGCCCCGCAACGGTATCGTCGGCGTGATCGGTCCCAACGGCGTTGGCAAGACCACGCTGTTCAAGACCATCGTCGGCCTGGAGGAGCCCGACAGCGGCACGGTCAAGGTCGGCGAGACGGTCAAGCTCAGCTACGTCGACCAGTCCCGCGCGGGCATCGACCCGAACAAGACGGTCTGGGAGGTGGTCTCCGACGGGCTGGACCACATCCAGGTCGGGCAGAACGAGATCCCGTCACGGGCCTACGTCTCGGCGTTCGGGTTCAAAGGCCCCGACCAGCAGAAGCCGGCCGGGGTGCTCTCCGGCGGGGAGCGCAACCGGCTGAACTTGGCGCTGACCCTCAAAGAGGGCGGCAACCTGATCCTGCTCGACGAGCCGACCAACGACCTGGACGTCGAAACCCTGGGATCGCTGGAGAACGCGCTGGTGCAATTCCCGGGCTGCGCGGTGGTGATCTCCCACGACCGCTGGTTCCTCGACCGCACCTGCACCCACATCCTGGCGTGGGAGGGCGACGCCGACGACGAGGCCAAGTGGTTCTGGTTCGAGGGCAACTTCGGTGCCTACGAGGAGAACAAGGTGGAACGGCTCGGTGCCGAGGCGGCGCGTCCGCATCGAGTGACCCACCGCAGACTCACCCGCGACTAGGGTTAGGCCGGTAGCAGCGCTGCCGGAACTGACACGTGGTCAGGAGGGGTGGGGATGACGGATTCCACCAGGGAATCGACCGCATGGACGACGTTTCCCGGCCCGAGCGATCCACCGGACATTCCCGACTGGGTCACCGACGCCTATACCGCCACCTACCGAGGCCCGCACAGCGACGCGCTGGGCGGCAACGGCCGATCCGGTGCCGACCCGGCCAGCCGGGCCGCTGCCGCCGCTGTCGTCACGCCGGAGTTGCTGGCGGCTCATGCCCGGCTCGCGCAGCACCGGCCGTCGGGTGAAACCCGGGTAGGCGTCTACGCCGCCGACGACCCGGTCGGGTTCGGCCCCGCGCTGCAAGCGGTCACCGAACACGGCGGCATGTTGGTGGACTCCGTGGCGGTACTGCTGCACCGCCTGGGAGTGGCCTACGTCGGGATCATGACGCCGGTGTTCACCGTGGACCGCGACGCGGCCGGTGAATTGCGCAGGGTCGAACCGAAATCCCCGGACAGCTCGACCGGCGCCGAGACCTGGATCCACGTCCAGCTCTCGCCGTCGGTCAGTTCCGAAACGCTGGCCGAGGCCGAACGGCTGCTGCCCCACGTGATGGCCGACGTCCGCCAGGTCGCCACCGACTCCGAGGCGATGCACGACGCGCTCGACACGCTGGCCGGTGATGTCGAAGCCGACCGCGACGGGCACTACGCCGCACCGGACCGCCACGACGTGGCCGCGCTGCTGCGCTGGCTGGCCGACGGGCACTTCGTGCTGCTGGGCTACCAGCGCGGGGTGGTCCACGACGGCCAGGTACTGGTGGACGAAGCTGACCGGTTGGGGGTGCTGCGGCTGCGGAAATCGTTGCGCCCCATGCTGACCGGTGACAATCTGCTGACCCTGGCGCAGGCCACCGTGCCCAGCTACATGCGGTTCGGATCGCACACCTACGTGGTGGTGATCCGGGAGGACACCGGCGACAGCATCGTCGCGCATCGCTTCGTCGGACTGTTCACCGCCGGCGCCATGAACGCCGACGTCTTCGAGATCCCGGTCATCTCCCGCACCGTGCGCCAGGCGCTGGCGCTGTCGGAGAGCGAGCCCGGCCATCCCGGCCAGCTGCTGCTCGACATCATCCAAACCGTGCCGCGCTCAGAGCTTTTCGCGATCAGCTCCGAACAGCTGCTGAACATGGCGATGGCGGTCTCCGATCTGGGTTCGCGGCGCGGAGCGCTGCTGTTCCTGCGGGGCGACCGGACCGGCCGGTTCGTGTCGTGTCTGGTCTATCTGCCGCGCGATCGCTACACCACCCCGGTCCGGCTGGCGATGGAGGACATCCTGACGGCCGAATTCGGCGGTGTCGGGGTGGAGTACAGCGCCCGCGTCAGCGAAGCCCCCTGGGCGCTGGTGCACTTCATGGTCCGCCTGCCCGACGACCCGCGGGCGCGCACCGTCGATGCCTCGGAGGCCAACCGGGTCCGGATCCAGGCGCGGTTGACCGAGGCCACCCGCACCTGGGCGGACCGGATGATCGGCGCGGCGGGCGGCACACCGGTGGAGGACTACGCCCAGCACTATGCGGCGGCGTTCGCCGAAACCTACAGGCAGGCGGTCACGCCGGCCGAGGCGGTCGACGACATCGCGATCATCGAAGAGTCGGCCGACGGCTCGGTCCGACTGGTGGTCTCCGAGTACGGCGAGGCCGACGCGGTCCCGCTGACCTGGTTCCTCGGCGGGCACGGCGCATCGTTGAGCCAGCTGCTGCCGATGCTGCAGTGCATGGGCGTGGTGGTGCTCGAGGAGCGGCCGTTCACCGTCACCCGCGCCGACGGCCTGACGGTGTGGATCTACAAGTTCAAGGTGTCGCCGCACCCCAGCATCGAGATTCCGGCGTCCGGCGCCGAACGCGACGACGCCCAACAGCGTTTCGCCGACGGCGTCACCGCGATCTGGGAGGGCCGCGTCGAGGTCGACCGGTTCAACGAGCTGGTGCTGCGGGCCGGGCTGACCTGGCAGCAGGTGGTGGTGCTGCGCGGCTACGCCAAATACCTGCGTCAGGCGCGTTTTCCCTACAGCGAGCACCACATCGCGTCGGTGCTCAACGAGTATCCGGACACCGCGCGGGCACTGGTGACGTTGTTCGAGGCGCTGTTCGACCCGTCCGGGCGGTCCCGCGGCCGCGATGCGCAGGCGGCGGCCGCCGATGTCGCGGCCGGTATCGACGCGGTGGTGAGCCTGGACACCGACCGGGTGCTGCGCGCGTTCGCCTCCCTGATCCAGGCCACGTTGCGCACCAATTACTTTGTCACCCGCGCTGAGTCGGCCCGTGCGCAGAATGTGTTGGCGCTCAAGCTGGACGCCCGGCTGATCGACGAACTGCCGCTGCCGCGGCCGAAATTCGAGATCTTCGTCTATTCGCCCCGCGTCGAGGGGGTGCACCTGCGGTTCGGGTTCGTATCGCGCGGCGGACTGCGCTGGTCGGATCGCCGTGAGGACTATCGCACCGAGATCCTCGGGCTGGTCAAGGCTCAGGAGGTCAAGAACGCCGTCATCGTCCCGGTCGGCGCCAAGGGCGGATTCGTGGTCAAACACCCGCCGCTGCCCACCGGTGATCCCGCCGCCGACCGCGACGCCACCCGCGCGGAGGGCATCGCCTGCTACAAGCTGCTGATCTCCGGCATGCTCGACGTCACCGACAACGTCGACCACGCCACCGGGGCGGTCAGCGCACCGCCGCAGGTGGTGCGTCGCGACGGCGACGACGCCTACCTGGTGGTGGCCGCCGACAAGGGCACCGCCAGCTTCTCCGACATCGCCAACGACGTCGCGAAGTCCTACGGCTACTGGCTGGGTGACGCATTCGCCTCCGGGGGATCGGTCGGCTACGACCACAAGGAGATGGGTATCACCGCCAAGGGCGCCTGGGAGTCGGTCAAACGGCACTTCCGGGAGATGGGCATCGACACCCAGACCCAGGACTTCACCGTCGTCGGCGTCGGCGACATGAGCGGCGACGTGTTCGGCAACGGCATGCTGTGCAGCCAACACATCCGGCTGCTGGCCGCGTTCGACCACCGGCACATCTTCTTGGACCCCGACCCGGATCCGGCACGGTCCTTCGCCGAACGGCAGCGGATGTTCGACCTGCCCCGATCCAGCTGGGACGACTACGACAAGTCACTGATCAGCGACGGCGGCGGGGTCTACCCGCGCGAGCTGAAGTCGGTGCCGGTCAGCCCGCAGGTACGGCAGGCCCTGGGGCTGGGCGACGACGCCACCGAACTGACCCCGCCCGCGCTGATCCGGGCGATCCTGCGCGCACCGGTGGACCTACTGTTCAACGGCGGGATCGGCACCTACGTCAAGGCGGAATCCGAATCCGACGGCGACGTCGGCGACCGCGCCAACGACCAGGTGCGAGTCAACGGAAACCAGGTGCGTGCCAAGGTGATCGGCGAAGGCGGAAACCTCGGTGTCACCCCGCTGGGCCGCGTCGAGTTCGACCTGGCCGGTGGCCGGATCAACACCGACGCGCTGGACAACTCCGCCGGCGTGGACTGCTCCGACCACGAGGTCAACATCAAGATCCTGATCGACGCCCTGGTCACCGTCGGCAAGATCGACGCCGCCGACCGGCCGCAGCTGCTGGCCTCGATGACCGACGAGGTCAGTGAGCTGGTGCTGGCCGACAACACCGCCCAGAACGATCTGATGGGCACCAGCCGGGCCAACGCCGCCAGCCTGCTGCCGGTGCACGCCGACCAGATCCGGCACCTGGTCGCCGACCGCGGCCTGAATCGTGAACTGGAGGCGCTGCCCTCGGAGAAGGAGATCCGCCGGCGCGCCGAGGCCGGCCTCGGCCTGGCCTCACCGGAACTGGCGACGCTGATGGCGCACGTGAAGCTCACCCTCAAGGCGGCGGTGCTGGCCACCGACCTGCCCGATCAGGACGTGTTCGCCGCCCGGCTGCCGCAGTACTTCCCGCGGGTGCTGCAACAGCGCTTCGCGCCCGAGATCCGCTCGCATCAGCTGCGCCGCGAGATCGTCACCACCATGCTGATCAACGACGTGGTCGACACCGCCGGCATCACCTACGCCTACCGGATCACCGAGGACGCCGGTGTCGGCCTGATCGACGCGGTGCGGGCCTATGTGGCCACCGACGCCATCTTCGGGGTGGGTGCGCTGTGGCACCGGATTCGTGCGGCCGGCGAGCACGACGGGCTACCGGTGGCGGTGACCGACCGGATGACGCTGGACCTGCGTCGGCTCATCGACCGTGCCGGGCGCTGGCTGCTCAACTATCGTCCGCAGCCGCTGGCGGTGGGCGCCGAGATCAACCGGTTCGCCGAGCAGGTCGCCGCGTTGACGCCGCGGATGTCGGAATGGCTGCGCGGCGCCGACGCCGACATCGTCGCCAAGCACATCGGGGAGTTCCGATCCCAGGGGGTGCCCGAGGATCTCGCCGCCGACATCGCCATCGGCCTGTACCGCTACAGCCTGCTCGACATCATCGATGTCGCCGACATCACCGACCGCGACGCCGCCGAGGTCGCCGACACCTACTTCGCGCTGATGGACCGGCTCGGCACCGACGGGCTGTTGACCGCGGTGGCCCGGCTGCCCCGTGACGATCGCTGGCATGCCTTGGCGCGGTTGGCTATCCGCGACGACATCTACAATTCGGTGCGGTCGTTGTGCCTGGATGTGCTGGCGGTCGGGGAACCGGACGAGGACGGGATGCAGAAGATCATCGAGTGGGAATCGACGAACGGGTCGCGGGTGGAGCGGGCGCGACGCACGCTGGTTGAGATCTATGAGTCCGACCAGCGGGATCTGGCCACGCTGTCGGTGGCGGCGCGGCAGATCCGCAGCATGACCCGCGCCAGTGGCCGGGGGTCGTCTTCGTGAAAGATTCAGTGGTGAGCAAGCCGGGTTTCGTCGCAGCGGTTCCGGTGCGCTGGTCGGACATCGACATGTACCAGCACGTCAACCACGCGGTGATGGTCACCATCCTCGAAGAGGCCCGGGTGCCGTTCCTGTCCCCGGCGTTCGCGGTCGACATCACCACCACGGGCCTGCTGATCGCCGAGGTCAAGATCGGCTACAAGGGCCAGCTGCGGCTGGTGGATTCGCCGCTGCAGGTGACGATGTGGGTGTCACGGCTGCGGGCGGTGGACTTCACCATCGGCTACGAGGTGCGCTCGGTCAGCGCCGCACCGGACTCGAGGCCGGCGGTGATCGCCGAAACCCAGTTGGCCGCATTCAGCATCGACGAGCAGAAGCTGGTGCGCCTCTCACCCGAACACCGGGAGTACCTGCAGCAGTGGACGCGCTGAAGTATCAGCCCGCGGTCAGCATGGCGTCCAATAGCCGGTGCACCACCGTGGTCACCTCGGCGC